>SYFY01000215.1 GCA_005799745.1 Gammaproteobacteria bacterium | reverse complement strand
GTTCCGCATCAATGAATGCGCAGGTACCCCCCACCTTCTGCGCCTCTGCAATCACCTGAAGGGTCAGCGTGGTTTTGCCTGATGACTCCGGTCCGTAGATCTCCACGATTCGGCCACGCGGCAGACCACCGATGCCCAATGCCACATCGAGTCCGAGCGAGCCTGTTGAAATCGAAGGGATAGCCACTTGCTCACGATCACCCAGACGCATCATCGAACCCTTGCCAAACTGACGTTCGATCTGTGCTAAGGCGGCGCCAAGCGCACGCTCTCGTTGGGCATCATCACCGCTGACATTGTCGCGCGTTGTTGAACGCTTGCTGTCTTTCGCGATTGCGCTGGGGTCCTTGGAGGTGCGGTCGGTCTGCATTCGGCTCATGGTGTTTGGATCCTTTCTCTCGTTCTATCTGGACTGATGCTGTCTGCACTGAAGCTGTCTGGACTGAAGCTGTCTGGCCTGAAACTGTCTGGTCTGAAGCTGGACGGCTGATGCCGTGTGGTCTAGGGTCGCCTAACTCCGCAATCGAAATGGGCTAGGGATCGCCCTAGGCCGTCATGCTTGAAAACTGCTCCAGGTCGAGAAGGACTGTATATCCGAACAGTATGAAGGCGCAACCCCGAAACACGCCGCATCGGTTGAATCGCACAGTCTTCCATGCAAATCTCGCACGCTCCTCCCCACGCCGACACTCTGTTGAACCCTGATTCGAGCGCTGCCTTCGCCGAGCACACGCCCATGATGCGGCAATACCTCGGCATCAAGGCAGAACATCCGAACTGTTTGTTGCTCTATCGAATGGGCGACTTTTACGAACTCTTTTTCGACGACGCCAAACGTGCCGCAGAGCTGCTGGACATCACGTTGACTCAACGTGGACAGTCCGCGGGCCAGCCCATTCCCATGTGTGGCGTGCCTTATCACGCCGTCGACAATTACCTCGCACGGCTCGTGCGGATGGGGATCCGCGTCGCCATCTGCGAACAGGTCGGCGACCCGGAAACCAGTAAAGGTCCTGTTGAACGTCGTGTACAGCGCATCGTCAGCGCAGGAACACTGGTCGAAGAATCGCTGCTGGCGGAGAGCGGTGACAGCATCCTCGCAGCCGTGACCGAACGGTCCGGACGTTACGGTCTTGCTGTAGTCAACTTGGCCCGCGCTTCGGCGGAAGTCGTCGAAGCAGATGCGCAAAGCGAACTGATCGGCCACCTCAAGCGCATGGAACCCAGCGAAATTCTGGTCAACCAGGAATCAGTTCTCCTCGCCTTACGTGCAGAGAATTTGTCTGCTGCGCTGGAGTTTTCAGCTGAGACCACTCATCGCCACACCACCGCAGGCGAACGATTGTGCGAGGCCCTGGGGGTCGCGACACTGGACGGATTCGGTGTCGATGCCTCATCGCCAATCATCGAGGCGCTGGATCTCGGCCTCAGCTATTCACGCCGAGCCCACGCACGCAAAGTTCAGATCGATTCTTTCCGTACCATCGACACAGCAGGCTTCGTGCAGTTGGACGCGGGAGCGCAGCGCAATCTCGAAATCGACGTACGCATCGATGGCAGTGACAACCATACTCTGCTCGCACTTTGGGATACGACGCGGACGGCAATGGGGCGGCGCCTCTTGCGGCGCTGGCTCATCCAACCGTTGCGCTCACAAGCCGACGCACGTGATCGTCAGGCGGCTGTTTCTGCACTGATTCATGCGGATCCGGAACCGCTGCGCAAGCTTCTCCGACAATGTGGAGACGTCGAACGCATCACGAGCCGAATCACTCTGGGGTCTGCCTCACCACGGGATCTTTCGAAGCTGGGCGAAACGCTCGCTTTGCTGCCAGATATCAAGACGCTGTTAAGTCGGATGGATCCGCCACTGATCACGACGCTGCTGCATGCATTGCCAGAGTGCCACCACGAAGCGCAACTGTTATCTCGCGCCATCGTTTCAGGCCCACCCGCTGTGATTCGCGATGGTGGTGTTATTGCACCAGGCTTTGACGCGGAACTTGATCGATTACGGAGCATCGATCAAGACGCGGGTGCCTGGCTCGACGCCTTGGAAAAGCGAGAAAAAGAAAGGACCGGGCTCGCCACGTTGAAGGTTGGGTACAACCGTGTGCACGGCTACTACATCGAACTCGGGCGTAGTGGAGCCACCCCGCCGCTCGATTACATGCGGCGTCAGACCCTGAAAAACGCAGAGCGGTACATTACCCCTGAACTCAAGTCCTTCGAGGACCAGGCACTCACGGCGACGGCTCGCGCTCTGCAAAAAGAAAAACACCTGTATGCAGAACTAGTCGAATCACTGGCCGACGCGCACTTACGATTCCGACAGGTTGCCGATACGTTGTCGGCAATCGACGTGCTCGCTTGTTTCGCCGAACGCGCAACTGCGCTCGACCTGGTCGAGCCGAACTATTCGCCCATACCTGGTGTAAGGATCGAAGGTGGATGGCATCCGGTGGTGGCTTCTCGCCTGAAGACACCCTTCGTACGCAACGACATCGATCTCGATGCATCACGGCGCATGCTCGTGATCACCGGACCCAACATGGGTGGTAAGTCGACCTACATGCGCCAAACAGCCTTGATCGTCATCCTGGCATGGGCAGGCAGCCGCGTTCCCGCTACTGCGGCGGTCATCGGACCCGTGGATCGTATTTTCACGCGTATCGGTGCGGGAGACGATCTTGCTGAGGGGCGATCAACCTTTATGGTGGAAATGATCGAGACCGCCACCATTCTGAACAACGCGACCGAACACAGTCTTGTTCTGCTCGACGAGATAGGCCGCGGCACCAGTACCTACGATGGCCTGTCGATCGCCTGGGGAACGGCACGCCACCTTGCAGAAAGGGTTCGCGCGTTGACGCTCTTCGCAACCCACTATTTCGAATTGACCAGCATGGCTGCGGAAGTGGAAGGCGTGGTCAATGCCCATCTGACCGCTACTGAACATCGTGGAGACATCATCCTGCTGCACAGCGTCGCGCCGGGACCCGCCAGTCAAAGTTACGGTATCCAGGTGGCACGCCTCGCCGGGGTACCTGCGCTCGTGGTACGTAAAGCGCGCGAATATCTTGATCGACTGGAGCGGACAGCCACGAAACCCGCAGCGCCACAGGGAGACCTTTTTGCCACGCCTCACGTGCAAGATCCGCCTGCAGTTCCGGCCGAACACCTCGCCATCCTCGATGAACTCAACGCCGTGAATCCGGACAATCTCTCGCCGCGAGAGGCGCTGGCGTTCGTATATCGGCTCCGGACCTTGCTCTCGACAGACCGGGATACTCCGCTAGAATGATCCCCTTTTTTTAGCGGATGTGTTTGCCATGCCCATTTTCGTCGGAGAAAACTGCCTCAAGTGCAAGCATACAGACAGTGTTTAAGTCTGCCCGGTGGACTGC
>SYFY01000214.1 GCA_005799745.1 Gammaproteobacteria bacterium | reverse complement strand
TCGCCGAACTGGGCTTCCCAGATCAGCAATGAGCCCGGCATGCTGGTGGCGTAACCGTATTCAAAGGCGAGTACCGCTTCTTCGGACAATAACGAGTCGTAGATGTCGAAGCGTACTTCCTTGGAAATACCATCGAGTACACAGTGACGCGCGCCGTTCTTTTGGTTGTGCAGCACCGCGTGACGATGGCTGAAGGTGCCAACCCCTACATCTTGTCCGGTTAATCGGACGGGCACACCTTGATCTAACAACGTCGCGTAGGCTATGACCTCCGCGAAGCCCCAATTCACTGCCATCGCACCAGCCGCCATCTTGTGCCAGTCTTCGACGATCTTCTTCACCTGGTTGTGTAAGACGAAGCTTTCCGGGAGTTCCTCCATGAGTGCACTCAGACGCTGTAGCGTTGCCTCAGAAACACGAGTGTCTGCAGGTGTGCGCCAACCGTGCCCAAGATACTTCTGCCAATCGACGGAGAGCGCCGACTTCGCATCACGAATCACTGCAAGCGCCGCACCCTCTCCCGATTCCAGTAGATTTCGATACGCCTCCGCCATGGCATCGCCTTCGGCGCGGGAAACCACGCCGTCACCGGTGAGCTTGTCCAGAAAAAGCGTCTTTGTGGTCGGATGTTTCGCGATCTTCTGATACATGATCGGCTGGGTCTTTGCCGGCTCTTCGGCTTCGTTATGGCCACGCCGTCGATAACCAATGAGGTCGATCACCACATCCTTACGAAATTCCTGGCGATAGTCCGCCGCAATGCGGGTAACAAACAGCACCGCTTCGGGATCATCGGCATTCACATGAAAGATCGGTGCCTGCACCATCTTCGCAATCTCGGTGCAGTAGTCCGTTGATCGAACGTCAGCCTTCTCGTGGGTGGTACAGCCAATCGGGGTGTTGACGATGATGTGGATCGTGCCACCCGTGCCATAACCGCGGGTGCGTGACATCTGGAAGGTTTCCATCACCACACCCTGCCCTGCAAAAGCGGAATCACCATGGAGGATGATGGGAGCAACCATTCGGCCTTCACGATCACCGAGACGATCCTGCCGTGAGCGCACAGAACCTTCGACCACGGGCGCAACGATTTCGAGGTGAGAGGGGTTAAACGCGAGCGCCAGGTGCATCTCGCCACCCGGCGTCATGATGTTGGTGGAAAAACCCTGGTGATACTTCACATCACCGGTGCCTTGTTGTGGCGATACCTTGCCGTCGAATTCCGCGAACAGCACCGACGGATTCTTGCCGAAAATGTTAACGAGGACGTTAAGTCGTCCGCGATGCGCCATTCCGATCACGGCTTCTCTAACGCCAGCTCCGCCGAGACGCTGCAGCATCGCATGCAAACACGGAATCAGGCTTTCCAGCCCTTCCAGGCCAAACCGCTTGGTTCCGGGATAGCGGCTGTGCAGGTACTTTTCGAGCCCTTCAGCCGCAGTCAGGCGCTCCAGCAACATGCGTTTCTCAGCCGCTGAATACACCGGTTTGGCTCTGACGCGTTCGAGGCGTTGTTGCACCCACATCTGCTCACCGGCATCGACGATGTGCATGAATTCACTGCCGACGGAACCGCAGTAGGTCGCTTCGAGTACAGCGATGATTTCCTTGAGGCTCGCGCGGCTTTCCGCATGTTCGAGCGTACCGACGTCAAAGAGCTCGTCGTAATCTGCAGCGGTCAGACCGTGATAACCGATCTCCAGCACCGGCATGGGTGGACGTGACATGAGTCCGAGCGGGTCGAGAATGGCCTTCATGTGACCACTTCGCCGATAGGCGGCGATGAGGTCAGCGAGGCGCATCTGTTTGATCTCATGCGCGCTTTGGACGTTTGCCGAGACCTTCTCAGGCCGCGCTTTCAGGCGATTGCGCCCGATGCGTTCGAAGTGAGAGATCACCGGTGCATGTGGCATTTCGCCTTGAGCCGCAGATTCAACACGTGGCAGTTGGTTGAAGTAGGCGCGCCATTCGGGCGTCACGGAATTGGGGTCGCTGAGGTACTGCTCATACATCGCCTCGATGTATGCGGAATTGGTGCCAGCCAAATGCGAGCTGCGTCGCATGCGTTCGTTGTATGCGTCCAAGGCGTCTTGCCCCAATGGCCTAATGGCTCTAAGGATAGGAGAGCGGATACGACTTAGGGTAACTGTGATCAATTCGCTCCTGCGAATTGATCAGGTCGGAATCCTTCGGATTCCTCGCACTTTCCCTGCGTTTACACGGGCTTTGCCCGTGAATGCGCGTACGAAGCACGCGCCACACACACAGGAAAGTGGTGGTGCTTCCATGCACCACACAGGAAGGTCTGACTAATCAGACCTTCCTTAGTGTAGTTGCAGGATTGTTGAGAGGGGGGCTTGGCCACAACACCTCAAACCCATCCTGAAGGGACGATCAGGTCCCCTGCTGCATCAACATCGTGCGAATCTTGCCGATGGCCCGTGTGGGGTTCAGTCCCTTCGGACAGACGCTGACACAGTTCATGATGCCGCGGCAGCGGAAGACGCTGAACGGATCATCAAGTTTTGCGAGGCGTTCCGCTGTCGCGGTATCCCGCGAATCGGCGAGGAATCGATAGGCCTGCAACAAACCTGCCGGTCCGATAAACTTGTCGGGGTTCCACCAGAACGAC
>SYFY01000021.1 GCA_005799745.1 Gammaproteobacteria bacterium | reverse complement strand
GGGCGTCGAGCGGGTCATGAGATTCTGCACGGAAGACGAGTACGAAGAATTCGTTCGTGAAGCACCGTTGGTCGAACAGATGTTGGTCCGCAGTGGCATCCACATCGTCAAGTTCTACCTTTCCGTGAGCCGCGAGGAACAAGCTATCCGCATGCGTGAGCGGGCCGTGAATCCATTGAAACAATGGAAGCTCTCACCTATCGACAAACTCGCTCAGGAACGATGGGACGACTACACCATTGCCAAGGAAGCCACGTTTAGTAAAACCGACACGTCAGAGGCACCGTGGATCATCGTCAAAGCGGAGGATCAAATGCGTGCACGTTGCGAATCCATGCGTCATGTTCTGCACCGATTCGACTACACCGGCAAAGACCTGGCTGTTGCACACGCACCCCACCCGCTACTGTTGTCCCCTTTTGCACGCCTGCGTCAGTTAGAGAGCGATTGAGAACATGTCGACACTGAATTTCGATGCTGAAGCGGATGTTGTCATTCTCGGATCGGGGGGCTCGGGTTTAACCGCAGCGATTCGCGCCCACGACGCTGGTGCAAACGTGATGGTGCTGGAAAAAGCAGCACGCATTGGCGGGACAACCGCGATGAGCGGCGGGATTCTCTGGATCCCTGACAACCCCCATATGGCGAGTCTCGGAATCAAAGATTCTCGGGAAGACGCATTGGCCTACCTAGAATCGTTATCACTCGGCGTGATGGACATGTCTCTGGCCACCGCGTTCGTCGACAACGCGCCAGACATGATTCGCTGGATGGAGGCGAACACACCATTGCAATTCACCGTTGCCGTTGGTTATCCCGACTACCATCCTGAAAATCCGGGTGGCAAACCTGCGGGTGGTCGCTCACTCGATCCCGCGCTCTTCAGCTTCAAACAACTCGGTGAATGGGCTGACAGGGTCAATGGTCGGCACACCGATCTTCATCCTCAAGCACCCGTGGTACCCCTCGCGCTCCTGGAATCCTTAGGTCGAAAAGCCATCGATGCTGCAACCTTGGCGGATCGACGCCAGGACGATATCCGCGGCATGGGTCAAGCCCTTGTGGGCGCACTGTTGCAAGGCTGTCTCGAACGCAAGATCGCTATACA
The DNA here is from genome assembly GCA_005799745.1 of Gammaproteobacteria bacterium. Lineage (GTDB taxonomy): Bacteria > Pseudomonadota > Gammaproteobacteria > Pseudomonadales > Azotimanducaceae > SYFY01. Next base: position 23,504 of record SYFY01000021.1, on the reverse strand, counting down.
CACCAACGTTCGTGCGCGGGAGTTGGTGCATGAAGATGATCAAGTGATTGGCCTCACGGCCGAAAAAGACGGCCGCCCCTGGACCATTCGAGCGCATCGCGCTGTGATTCTGGCGACGGGTGGCTTCGAGTGGAACCCGGAGCTGGTACGCAACTTCCTGCGTGGCCCTTTGGATGGCCCCGCGTCGGCTCCCGAGAACGAAGGTGACGGCCTGCTCATGGCCATGTCCCTCGGAGCTGCGCTGGGAAACATGAGTGAAGCCTGGTGGATGCCAACCATCCGCGACCCCAACGACACTGTGCAGGGGAAGCCACTCTACCGGCTCTGCCTCATGGAGCGCACCTTGCCGGGTTCATTGATCGTCAACCGGAAAGGCCGCCGCTTCGCCAACGAAGCCGCTAACTACAACGACATTGGTCGAGCGTTTCACACCTTTGACCCCACATCCTTTGCTTTTGAAAACAATCCGGCTTGGCTGATCTTTGATGAGCGCTTCCTGCGTGACTATCCGGTCGCTGGATACGGGCCTTCGATACGGAAACCAGAAGGGCTCATCACCAGCGGTGCCACACTCACGGAGCTTGCACAGAAATTGTCCTTACCCGCGGATGAATTGGAGAGAACTGTTGAACGATTCAACAGTTTTGCTCACACCGGCAACGATCCGGATTTTGAACGAGGCAAAAGTGCCTACGATGCATTCAACGGAGATCGCACCCGATCCGGTGCTGCCGCAACCCTCGGCGCCTGTGAAGCAGCCCCCTACCATGCCATTCAACTGGTCGCTGGAGCCCTCGGTACAAAAGGTGGACCGCGTACCGATGTGAATGGCCGCGTGTTACATGTTTCCGGACGCACGATTCCCGGGCTGTACGCTGTAGGCAACGCCATGGCTGGAAGCACCGGAATGGTCTACGGCGGCGCGGGGGGGACACTTGGCCCCGCTCTGACTTTTGGTTGGATTGCCGGCAAAGATGCTGCGATGCGCGTACCGGGGCGCAACGACTAGACGCGGTTTTTCGATCCTTTCCGGTCTTCCTTCAGATCATCAAGGTCAAAACTAGACCCTGCTCGAAGACCTGCGATGGTCGACAAGTTGCGAAGGCTCTGCCGCGCTGACCGCATCATAAGCCCCAGCACGATGCTGTTTTTCGCGTCACCTTCCTCATTCACGTGGCTAAGCCGGTGCAGCGCATAAAGACCAATCACGGTCGCGAAGAAGAAAAAGAAATCCCAGTGCGTAAACGAAAGTGCTTCAACCGCGAGACTCTTGGTCTTGTCATGCCAGTTGAGCGTGAGGGTCAGCTCCCACGTCGCAAACAAATCTGCAAACGCGCCACCGCACAGCGCAGCGACGCCACCGGCCATCGCATTCACCATTGAACTTGAGGCGAGGTAGGCCGTCGAGTTCCCCGCCGGCGCCAACTTCAAGGCAATGTTGCCTGACGCGAGGTTCACACCGGCTGTCGCGATACCTGCAACGATGTGAATGATGACCAACAGTGGAATAGTGCCCGCATGAATATCGGGGAAGGTGGTAAACGTCCAAGCAAAGATCGCCAGGACAAAGCCCGCACCACAGACTCGCAGAACGGATTTGTTGTTGAACCGATCCGCAATCCGACCCCAGCGCGACACCGTCAGATACGCCGCCACCTGCGACAACGTGCCGAGACCAATAACCCAGAAAAGGTCCATCTCGAGCTGCTTGAGCATATGCACCGTGAAAAAAGGTGCCGCCAGGTTGATAGCGAAGTTCCAACTCGCAAGGAACCGGATAAGGCGTCGATAGTTGTCGTGTTTGAACGGTTCACGCAAGCGGGAGAAAAGACTCTCGTCCACCACCGGTTGCATCGGCGGCTCGTAGATGTGACGGGCACAAATCACCGCGTAGGCGCCGCCGATGAAGGCCAGCGTATAAACGATGCCGTAGGCTATGGTGACCGGCTGCGGTACATAGAGTCGCCACAAGTCGATAAAGCCCGCGCCTACCAGGCTAAGCGCAATTCCAATACCGATCATGCGTTGCTGTCGTCGGCCAAACAGCCTACCCATCTCCGAGTCCGGGACTAGGTCCCGCATCCACGAACTCCACGAGACTTGAAGGAAGGCGCCTGCAACGTAACGAATGGCGAAGGCTGCCAGGATCACCGCAAGCGCAGTACTCGGCGGGAGAAGCCACGCTGCCAGCGCGATCACCAGAAACATGGGCCTCGCGACCCACCCACTCCACATATAGACGCGTTTGCGATCACCCAACCGATCAACGGCATACACGCCGGGAATCTGTGCGAGTTGAGAGAGGTGCGGAATCGCCGCGAGGGCGCCAATCGTGAGATTGGATGCACCGAGTTGCACTGCCAGCGCGGTGAGGAACGCACCCACAGCCATGGTTTCCATAACCTGGATGCCCACACCATTACGCATGATCCACTTTTCGCTGCGGCGCAGCGCCGCGAGCGGATCTTCGGATGGTGAAGGGCTTTCAGTAACAGGAGCGTTCACGGCGTGGACATTAACAGGAGATCACGCATCGGTCCTACGCTGCTCAAGAAATTGATTCCGGGATCGACCCAAAGATCAGCCTAGAGATCAGTTTAGCCAGCGAACACCTGCGGGTTCTCGTGAGGCAACCGCAACAGGTTTCTTTGCCGAAACGTCACGCTTTAGTTTGACCTCCGCCACGGGTTTCACTTTCACAGGCGGAGGCTGGGTTACTACAACCGAGGTTGTGGTTGGTTTCGTGCGTGCGGGTAGTGCCGGCAACGTCGCTGGTGCTGAGGCAGCAGCTTCAACCGGGAAGTCCATCCCCTGACTATCGGATGGCACCGCCACTTCGATGATTGGCCAGATGTCCGGAACAGGTCGAATTTCTCCGGGAGGCGCACCAAAAAAAGGTTCGACAGCGCTGTCAGTTTCTTCGCCGACAACCGCCGACGTGTTGGTTGCATGGTCGTCCGTCATCGCAATCAACTCAGGTTTTTGCATGGTCCGGAGCGGATCGTTTACCGGGTCCATTGACGCCGGTTTGGCCGCCGGCTTCCGATCGTTGCGTGTCAGCGAATGCCACTTGCGATAGTTCGGTTGATCGATGGTTTCGCGATTCACTCGTTCGATTTCAGTTTGGTTCCAATCGTCATTCAGGTCATCCGCCAGCAGCGGGGAAATCAGAACGACCGTTTCCGTGGTGATCTGGGAGTTCTCCGTACCTGCGAACAAGCGGCGCACCATAGGCACCTTGTTGAGGAGCGGCACGCTCTGGCGCTGTTCGGTTTCGGTCTTTTTGATCAGCCCACCGATAAACACGGTTTCACCCGATGGGATGAGCAGGTTGGTCGTGACTTCAGTGGTGGTTTGCGAAGGAATGCCATTGGCGTCAACCGTACCATTGCTCACCTCGGGATGAACGCTCATCAAGATGCGGTCATCCTCATCGATCTCAACAGTGACACGAAGAATCACACCCGATTCGAGGAACTCGATGCTCTCCGTCGTAACTTGGTTGATAGTCGTGGTGACTTGATAGCCTCGACGGTCACCGATCACGACACTTGCCTCCTGCTTCTCGAGTGCCACGAGCTTAGGCGTCGATAAGGTGCGCAACCTGCCTTCGTCGCGTAGGGCGTTTAACGCTGCAGTCACGTTGGGAGTTGCCAAGGTGAAGAAAAAGCCCGCGGAATCCGGTGCTCCGATGAAGCCTCGCGCCCCGTAGGTCCCGTCTCCGTTCTGGCCTTGAAAAACATCTCGCCAATCAATGCCGAGATTTTCGTCATCATTCAACGTGACTTCGAGAATTCTGGCTTCGATCATCACCTGACGTGGCCGACGGTACACCGCTGCGATCAACGCATCAACACGACGCAAAAACTCAGGGCTGTCTTCGACAACGAGGAGGTTACGGTTTTCAACGAAGCTGACTTTGCCGTAGCGAGAAAGGTAGCTTTCGATGGTGTCTTTGACCTTGGCACCATCCACATAGTTGAGGTCGTACCACTTAAGCTCGGTGACATCACCCCTGCGGTCGGGGCTTCGTCATCTGCGAGGATGAGGTGGAGCGTCATAATGCTCTCCTCATATGGTCCTCTGTGCGATGCCGGTGCGCTTCCACAGTTCGATGCTGAACTTCGAACCCTTATCGAGTTCACTTTCAACACTCAATGTGCCGTGGTGCAGCTTCACGATTTCACTGACGATAGAGAGACCGAGACCATGTCCCGCTCTCTTTTTCGCCTCTGGGTTGGCGCTGCGATAGAACTTGTCGGAGATACGCGCCTGGTCTTCCGCAGAAATTCCGAGGCCTTGGTCGATCACCGACAAACGAATTGCGTCTTCATCTTCGTCAATTTAAACGGACACAGGTTTGTCTTCACCACTGTATTTTAGCGCATTGGTAATCAGGTTTGAAACCGCAACGCGCAAGAGTTCCTTGTCCACTTGTACCGGCGTGATTTTGTCACTGGCCGTAAGGCGGACGCGGGCCTTGTCTTCGCCAACGTCCATGATGGACATACTGTCTTTCACCACGTCGACCAAGTGAACGCGCTGGGCGTCGAGCTCAAAGGTACCCATCTCGATCTGGGTGATGCTGAGCAAGTTGTGCATGAGGCGGGTCAAGCGCTCGACCTCGCGGGTAATGACGTTAGGAGTTTCGATTCGAAATTCACCGTCTTCGCCATTGGTTTCAAGCATCTGCGCATAGAGTCCAATGGTGTTCAGCGGCGCCTTGATCTCGTGAGACAACGCGCCCACGAAGTCTACGCGACTTTGGCGTGCGGCAATTTCTTCACTGACATCGCGCATCAGGATCAAAGTGCCACTATTGATTACCGAACCATGCTGGAAACACAGGCTGTGAGCGCTAACACCCAGCGTATGGCGCCCATCGGGATGCGGCATATGGACCACTCGATTGGTCGAGCTTTGCCCCGAGACTTTAAGGTCCAGCACAAAGTCGAGCAGCTGTTGATGGTTGCACCAGGTGGGCAACGGTGCCGACATGATGGAATCCAATTGCATGTCGAACATGCTCTCAACGTGCTGGTTGATGAAGACCACCTTGAGATCAGCATCAACGATGAGAATGCCGTCAGGCACAGTCTGCAGGATCGACTCACCCCGTTCGGTCTGATAACTCAGGAATTTTTCCTGGGTGAGGAGCTTGCGATTCATCCGGTCCGCAGATGAGAGTCGTCCTTGGACCTTGTCGACAAATCCATTGAATCGTCCGATGAACTCGGCAAATTCTCCGTTCGCCGTAATCTCCACATGCTGGAGCTTGGCCTTGCCATCGACGATGTCGGCGAGTTTCTCACCAATGTCCTTAAGGGGTTGGCTGCTTTTTGCATGCAGGAAAAGGAAGAGCGGTACGAGTAAGAAGATCGGCAACCCGAGCGTAGCGCCGACTCTCAAATCCGCGCTGTTAAGGCCAAGATCGGGCTGATAGAACGCAAATCGATAGTAGTGCGTGGCAGTGCGGGGACCTCCCATAGGACCGAAGTACTCCCGCACGTCATCCGCTTCGACAACAAGTTCGTGGCTCTGCAGCCAACTGGTGGCACCAGACTCGAGTGGCGGAAGTTGCCCTGCAAACGACTGCGTAATCATGCGACTGACGGGCTCACCACTCGCGTCTTCGATAACACCGTACGCAAACGCCGAATCGATTAGTTGGTGCTCGAACAATCGCTCGAGGTTGCTGCGATCAAGCGTTAAAGCGGCTGAGCCTTCGAAACCACTGATCAACTTGGCCAGCGCAATCCCACGCTGGTGCATTTCAGCCTGGCCACTTTGATTCTGGAAATAGAGGTAGAGCGCTGAAACCATCGCCATGGCGATGATCGCGGCGACGTACGGCAGACTGTGGCCGGGACGTACTATCCCCTGCCACCCTGCAAAACGCGCTGATCCCTGCGTGGCAGTTGCCTGCATAAGTGCTGCCTGAAGTCCCTTCGTGACAATGCCGGGCCATTCTGCGCGTCGTCGCCCGGTCGATCCGTGATCCGATGCCCTTTTGGGACGTGGACGGTCGACTGTTCGTTGGTTGAGCGTAAGAAAGAGCGCGGGCGGATGTGAACGGGATCACATAGCCCGGGCTCTGCACGGGCCTTCTTTACCGCGAGCTCCGCACGCGAAGCTGCAGCGGGCATTGCAGTTGGTCTTCCGCGTGCGGAGCCTGCGGTTAGCGGGAGCAGATTCTCTCAACAAGCCCCCAACGTCATCCTGTTAGAATGCCTTCGTGCTCTCCCGACCACGAATCACAGCCAGGTGTTACAGGAATTGCGATGCAAGACGAAGAAGTGAAACAGGTCGCCGACGAAGCCCGGCTCGATACTGTGCTACAGACCCTGAAAGACATCCTGTTCCGGTTTGATGAACAGTGCGACGGCACCTACACCCTCTACGACATGATGGGTTATCTCGCCGAAGACCTCGTGAATGAAGGCTGTTGCGGCGCATGCATCAAGGAAGCGATTGAACATGCGTTCGAGCAGGCCGGGGTTGATATGAGCCAACACCGTCAGGACGGGGATGCGGTTTATCACTGAAAGACCGTGCGGGATCGGACGACACGCCTGGCAATGAGAACACACGGTTGGGAAGCCGCTCCCTCCATAAGTTCCCCAACACTACACTGCGACACAGGCCTTGTAAGCGGGCGACCAACGTTCATCTTCAATCGCCGCGATGGCTTCATTGAGACTACGCTCGGCCACACCATCCAGATGGGCTTGGCGTGCCACAGCACGTGCAACCACCTGACTGACCGCACTGAGGCGTGAGACATCCGGGTACAGCAGTCCACTCGCAAGTTCCGCATCGGTCACCGTTTCTGCTAGCGCCTGCGCAGCAACGGCAACCATCGCATCGGTGATGCTCCGGCTTTGTGTGGCGAGCGCTCCGAGCCCAAGCCCAGGGAAAATGAACACGTTGTTGCCTTGTCCAATCGCGATGCGTCGACCACCGATTTCGACCGGTGCGAACGGACTCCCGTTCGCAACCAGCGCTCTGCCATCGGTCCACTTGAGAACGTCAGCCGGCACAGCCTCCGCGTTGTCAGTGTGGGGTTGGAGAACGGCATCACCACCGGTCGCTCCACATGGCGTGCAAGCGCACGAATAACCGGTTCGGTAAAGGAACAAGGTTGCCCGGAAGCCCCGATCAACACCGTGGGTCGATACCGTTCAATGACATCCATCAACGTTCGACCCGATTCACCGACAAGACCTTGTTCCCGCGCAAGGGCAGCAGGCCATGCCAGCTCGGTCTTGTAGGAGTCATCGAATTTCTTGTCATCGATCAGCAGCCCGCGGCTGTCCATGACGGCGAGGCGTTTTTTGCTGGACACTTCATCAAGACCCAGCAGAGAGAGGCCAGCCTTGATTTGACGAGCGATACCGAGGCCCGCCGCGCCGGCCCCGAAGATCAGAATGCGTTGATCCGCCAGCGAAGCACCGAGGATGCGCATGGCGGAATTGATGCCAGCCAGCGCGACAGCGCCGGTGCCTTGAATGTCGTCATTAAAAGAAAGGATGTTCTCGCGATGATATGCCAGAAGGTTCTGGGCAGTGTCCTTGCGAAAGTCTTCCCATTGCGGCAGCGCGCCCGGAAACTCAGAGGCCACCGCTCCAACAAATTCGTCCACGAGCGCGTCGTACTCCGCACCGCGTAACCGGGGTTGGCGCCAGCCGATGTACATCGGGTCATCGAGCAGGGCTTTGTTGTCCGTACCGACATCGAGACTCACCGGCAAGGTCGATGCGGGATCGATTCCTGCACCCACGACATAGAGTGCGAGTTTGCCGGTGGAAATCGCCATGCCACCGGCACCCTGATCACCGATACCCAGGATTGACTCGTTGTCGGTGGCGACGATCAGTTCAATATCGCGCCCAACTGATGCGTTGGCGAGTACTTCGGCCACCCGGCCGCGACAATCCGGCGTAATCCAGACACCTCGGCCACGCTGAAATACATGGCTGAAGTTCTGTGTCGCGAGTCCCACCATCGGTGTGTAGACGATCGGCATGAGGTCTGCGAGGTTTTCTGCAAGCACGTGATAAAAAAGGTATTCATTGCGGTCTTGCGGCGAAGCTAGCGCGACATACTTCTGCAGCGGATCCGTCTGTCGGGCAATACCCGCAAGGGGGCGCGTCGAGCCTATTGATCAACAGTGTTGCTCACCGGCGGCAACGGTCCGGTGAGACCGAGGGCTGTACGCTCCTCCGTCGTAAACGCGGTGCTCTTGTTGATCAACGGATCCCGGAGGACGTCGTAGCCACGTTTGCGAACGTGAACGGTCTTGCTGCTCATCACTGTCTCCTCGCACTGGCCGCATCATAAACTTAAAACAGCGCTGACTGGCTGCCTCGAACCAATCGCTTGCGGCCACCTTTCCTTTACCTCCCGAAAACCCGTACCCTTCATCCATGCTCACCGAACAACGTTATTCGACGCGCTACCTCTGGTACGTCGTCTTCGTGCTGACCGTCGCGTCAGCGTTGTCCTATATCGACCGCCAGATACTCAACGTCATGATTGGCCCGGTAAAACGGGACTTGGGCGGCATCAGCGATACCCAGGTGTCATTGATCATGGGGCTCGCCTTCACCCTCGTTTATAACGCCCTGTCCATTCCCATGGGACGGCTGGCAGATCGAGCCGATCGCCGCAAGTTAATGGTTTGGGGTATCGCCGGCTGGAGTGTGATGACCGCTGCGTGTGGTGTGGCAAACCAATACTGGCAATTGTTCCTGGCGCGAATGGGCGTCGGCATCGGCGAAGCAACCCTTGGCCCAGCCGCAAACTCCACGTTGGCGGACCTGTTTACCCGCGCGTCGCTGCCTATCGCCATCGGTTTTGTCTCCGCGTCTCCCTTTCTCGGACAAGGTCTTGCCAACATCCTGGGTGGCCCGCTGATCGACTACCTTGAGTCTGTGCCTAACGTGCATTTGCCGGTCATCGGCGAAGTGTTCTCCTGGCAAATGGTGTTCATCGTCGTCGGCTTGCCCGGTCTGCTCGTGACTTTGCTTGTCATGACCACCCGCGAACCGAAACGTGAGGGTCGTCTGAGCGAATCCGACGCTTCAGTACCGGCTCGGGAAGTGTGGGCCTTCATCAAATCACGGGGCATGTTGTTCTTTCTGATGTTTACCGCTTACCTCGGCCTCTCCATCCAGGGCTTTTCGCTGTTTTCGTGGCTGGTGGAATACTACGTACGTAATCACAGCTGGACACGCACCGAGATCGGCCTGACTTACGGCACCATCGCCATGGTGGTTGGCATCACCGGTAGTGTGTTCGCGGGCTGGCTCGCGGGTCGCATGATCGCGAAAGGTACGCCCGATGCGACGTTGCGCATCGTGATGTGGACGTCGGTTGGCTTGTTACCGAGTGCCACAGCGTTCACGCTGATTCCCGATCCGCACACGGCCATCTATGTGTTGATTCCAGTGACCTTTCTGATGGCCATGCCATCTGGTCTGATGATGACGACGCTGCAAGCCATCGCACCGAATGAGCTCCGTGGACAGATGGTGGCGTTCTACCTGCTGGCGGTGAACTTCATCAGTTATACCTTTGCACCCTCGCTGCCGGCAGTGCTCAGCGACTACGTCTTTGAAAGTGAACTCGCGCTCGGCAAGTCCATTTCAGGACTTGCGGTCATCAATTACACCGTTGCCATCATCTGCCTGGCGGCATGTTTGCCGTCGTATCGGCGGGCGTTGGCTGAAACAGATACCTGGTACAGGAAACCGGACGATGCCCAACCATCCATTCCCTAGATTTTCTCTCGCCGCTCTGATTGCCATCACGCTCGCCGCCTGCGGCGATTCGCAACGAGCGGCTGCACCTGCAGAACCCGAAGCGGGCGCTGACAAGTCAACGTCAGCCGAAGCTGTGACCGGCAACTCTGACGGCGTGGCAGCGATAAACGCGGCACGAACCACACGGGAATCATTACCTGGCAAAGCGGTTTATGAGCGCGCCTGTGTGAGCTGCCACAACGGCGCTGTGAAGAAGGCGCCGCATAAGGACATGATTGGCTTGATGACACCCGAGGCCATCCTCGCCGTGCTTGAGACCGGTGTGATGCAGGCCAACGCCGCGGCGCTCTCACCCGATGAGCGCAAGCAGGTCTCCGAGTACCTGGCCGGTGCCGCGCTTGGCACCGTTTCAGCAACGGCCATTCCCGCCTGTAACGCAGCGTCGGTACTCGACCTCGCCAAACCACCAAAGCAACGTGGCAATGGCATGGGTGAACGCAACAACCGACGCATCAGCAAGGCGGATGGTGGTATCGACGCCACCAACGCAGGATCACTCAAGCCGCTCTGGTCCCTGAAGTTTCCGGGCGCAATCCGTGCCCGATCACAACCAACGCTGGCAGGTGGTGTGCTCTTTGTTGGCAGCCATAACGGCAATGTCTACGCACTGGATCCTCTCAAAGGCTGCCAGCACTGGGCTTATCAGGCCGGTGGTGAAGTTCGGACCGGCATCGCGATCGATTCCTGGGAAGCGGGTGATGCCAACGCCAAACCCCGCCTCTACTTTGGTGATGTGCTCGGTTATGCCTATGCCATCGACGCCGCAACCGGCCAACAACTGTGGCGCGTCAGAGCCGATGAACACCCAAATGCGACGATCACCGGCACACCCGCGGTCTACAACGGCAAGGTCTTCGTACCGGTCTCATCACTGGAGGTAAGCCTCGCAGCGGATCCCGCCTATGAGTGCTGCACCGCCAGTGGTTCGGTTGCCGCTTACGACGTCACCAACGGCAATCTTCTGTGGCAGACCTTCACCATCCCGGAAAAGCCGAAAGTCCAAAGCCAGAACCGTGCCGGCACCAATATGTGGGGCCCGTCGGGTGCGACCGTGTGGAATGCCCCCACCATCGACGGTAAACGCAATCAGCTCTATATCGGCACCGGTGAGAACATGTCTTCACCGGCAACGCTGACGAGTGATGCGATCTTTGCGATCGACATGGACAGTGGCAAAGTGAACTGGACCTTCCAGGCCACACCCAACGATGTCTGGAACGTTGCGTGTGATACCGAGAACGATCACAGCTGTCCGCCGGAAGGTGGGCCTGACTTCGACTTTGGCGCTGGCACGATGTTGGTCACGACGGCAGCAGGTAATGACCTGGTCCTCGCCGGTCAGAAGTCCGGATTTGTCCATGCACTCGATGCGGCAACCGGTGCACTCGAGTGGCAACGTGAAGTCGGCCGAGGGGGGATTCAAGGCGGCGTACACTTCGGCATGTCGGCCGATGACAAGAATGTCTACGTGCCCATCACCGACATGGCTGATGGCCGCGTCTATACGAAGGACGCCAAACCAGGACTACACGCCGTCGATATCGGCACCGGTGAAATCGCCTGGTATGCCGCTGCGCCCACCAACGTCTGTGGTGATCGCCCCTTCTGTCATCCTGGTATTTCCCAGGCCGTCACGCTGGCTGCTGACGTGGTGATCGCCGGTGGCATGGACGGCGTGCTCCGAATCCATAAATCGAGTGATGGCAGTGAACTCCTGAATCTTGATACGACCCAGGAATTCACCACCGTCACCGGTGAAAGCACCCGCGGCGGCTCACTGGGTGGTGCAGCTGCTGCCGTCGTACAGGACGGGCTCGTGATCATCAGCTCGGGCTACGGCATCTACAACCATATGCCGGGCAACCTGTTGCTGGTGCTCTCCGTACCCGCTTCCTGACCATTGGCGCCAGTCGTCATGCAGGTTTCTGACTTGATTCCTGCATGACGCACCTGGGTGCTTCTGAACATCCCTGTTCTGCTGCATCCCTGCGAACCGCGAGATAAAGCGGCAGTAGCACTCCCAGTGACAAGATCACCGACGCTGCAGCCAACACCCAGAAGGTTGGCACCAGGCCCGCTTTATCGATCCACGCGCCAACAAACGGCCCCGCCAGCACAAACCCCGCTCGGAAGCCGAAACTCGCGAGGGAGTTGGCGGTGGCACGGAAGCGTGAAGGCGTACGATGATTCAACGCATCGCGCAGCACCACCAGACCCATACCACGGGCGATGAAGAACCCCATCGATGCGACCATGCCAAGCCACAATCCTGCTCCGGCAAGACCGAGATAACCGACCGCGGGCAGCACACCGATCACTGCGAGGAAGAGTCCAATGCCCAGGCGCTTCTCGATCTTCGCCGCAAACTTTCCGGCCAACCCTGCGAGCACGGTGTAGAACGCCCACAGATAACCAAATGCCCAGAGGGGCACTTCGGACTCTGCCCACCAACGCTGCAGGATCCACACCGCGAAGAACGTGGTCAGACTCCACAGCGACAATGTCAACACCGTCCACCGAATCACTGCGCCCTTCCGGAGCAGATGCACCACCACTTCCTTGAAGCGAAGGGGCTCGCGATCAACGGCTTTGTGAATCGAAGGCTCAACGAGGGTCAACGCCACGATGAGTGGAATGACACTCGCAACCACCTGCACCCATACGACCGTATCCATCGACATGAGGATCAGCAGTGAACAGGCGATCGCTGCGATGGCTTCCGATGCACTGTGCATGGAATACAGGTTCGCGACTGCCGCAGGTGATTCCCCTTCACGGCCGAGCTCGAGCTCTGTGTCGTACAACAAGGCGAGGTCCGCGCCAGACATCAAACTGACGCCGACACCCAGGAACGCTTCAAACACCAGAAACCCGGTGAAATCGTTCGCCCAGAGCAAGCTCCCGTGGCCCAGTGCAAGGAAAAAAGCACCGAGCACCAGAGCACGCTTGCGACCAAATCGATCCGCGAGCACACCACTCGGAATTTCCATGGCCACGACGATCGCGCCGAACCACGATTGTGTCAGGAAGACTTCTTCCATGGTGAGACCGTGCGCCTGAAAAAACGGCACGAGGACCGGCAACACCACGAGGAACACCTGGAAAAACGCGAGCAGCATGGACTTGGGCAGATTGCCTTCGAGGCCTTGCCACGCGTTGAGTTGTATAAATCGCGCCATTTCTCTCTCCTTCCTTGCTTTTCCAGAACCATTTACATCCAATCGTTCGTTCCGACTCGCCACCTGCGATCAGCCAAAAAAAACCCCGGGGTCTTGTGGACGCCGGGGTCTTTTGCGAGGGAGCGGTTTTATCCGCCATCTCCTCCGCCATCAGCCCGGCCCTGTCCCGTATCGGTAATCACGGTAAGGTCCACGGTGGAATGCAGCTTGCCCATCAGATCGCACGGCATCGCCACCGCTGACGCCGCGTAATACGCGACGCCCGCTGCAAAGGAGGCGGCTTGCCGGTTCTGACAGGTGCTGTTCCAGGACTGACGGTTCATGTCTGTTGCGCTGTGATTGAGACCAACGAGTTGATCTGTTTATGGATCAAAGTTTAGTTCAGTTTCCCCGCCGGGTTTCCAGCGGGGGCGGCACTTCGCTCTTCGAGAAAGCACCTGTCAACGATTCAGTTCACACACTCGTATTGAAATCAATTCAGGAAACCCACGCTTGCGGGAGGTTGTCCTCCAAAAGCTCCGTGATGGAGAGGCTGACAATGCCGTGTTCCGTGGCCATGTGATTGGCTAGTTCCGAGGCATCGTGGGTTCGCGTGAATACGAGGCAATTGGGCCAGTTGCGTTTGATCCAGAGCGCCGTGCGCAGATTCTGAGCGGCATTGCCCGTGCCTAAAATCACCACGGGCTCACCGAGGGTGAGATCGATTCGTTCACGCAACTGACGCCAGACATCAGGGTGCGCAATGTCACCTTCGAAGATGGAATGGGCCTGATCTTCACGCAGCCGGTTCTGTTCCTGCACCACATCGATACGCCGCCCGGCTTCGACATCGATGATGGCGATATTCTCGAGTTCCGTCGGTGCATGTTGTTCGAGCTCTTCTAGCACGGTCTGACCAAACCGGCCAAAGCCACCGAGGATCACCACATCACGCGTGCGGGTCTTCTGAAAGTGTGTGAGCAGGCGGTTCTGCACCAGATTTACCGCAGCGAAGTTATACGCATTAAACGTCACGCTGTGTCGCGCCACTTCCGTGTCGGCGAGTGAGCGCATGAACCGCAGGTTGTGACAGTGCAGGACGATCCGACCCACAAGCTTCGGATAACGATCCAGCACACGCACCGCCGTTTCGAACGTCGCAAAATCATCATCACCCAGCAGCACCACGCGACGCGCGCGGCGCACCTGCATGCGATGCAGAAGAAAGTCGCGAGATGCATCACCGGCGAGTGCGAGTACCCGAAAACTCTCTACCAGCTCCCGCTCGCGGCCCAGTGCAAAGTGGCGATCAACCACGACAACTTTCACCTCTGGATCAAGGCGCCGAAGGACCCGGAGATAACTCGTCGTGAGATCACCCGAACCGACGATGACCACGTGGTCCTTGAGACGCCGCAGCTTCCACTGTTCTGGCGCAAGCACTCGCAGAACGGCTTCGATCACCGCGGACGCCGTCAGTACCGGCGCACCAAAGTAGGCGAGCCAGAGCAGTGTCATGCCCCACCACGGGCCTCGTTCAGGGGTACCGAGATCAACACCGCTAACGACGAACAACGAGAGGCTGTAGTACGCATGCGCCAGCAGGCCGTCATCGCCGAGGGTTGCACCAGAGGTCAACACCACCCCACTACGGAAACCGGCGATGCCACAAACAAAGAGTACGAGGGCGACGTACCAGCGCCAGCTAAGATTTTTGGGGATCAGCGGTAACACGAACCGTCCTGCATGATGAACTGATGATGTGAATCGGATTATCCCACGGGATGCCACTTGGCCCACACTCACAATCGGACCACACGCCTTCATCGCGAGGAGCTGCGTTCCAATGGGCAGACAGGTTTACACTCCTAGTCCCGGTTCGTTCTTTCTTGAACCATCGACGGGGCCAAAAAGCCGAATAAGAGGCGGAATAAGAGGCGGACCAAAAGGCGGGAGAGCTGGTTTGCGATTTGGAAGTTGGTTGTTGGTGATCTTCGGTTGTCTCGCTTTCGCCGCGGGACTTGGCTGGTACAAGTACCAGCAGATTCAGGCCGCCATCGCCATGGCCCGCGCCTTTCCCGAGCCGAAGGAAGCGGTGGTCGCCGTGACCGCCCAGGCCATCGACAAACAATCCGGTATGACCGTGAGTGGTGTCGTGGTTCCCACCCAATCCGCTGAGCTGCGAATTGAGTTGCCTGGACGTATCGCCCGTGTTGGTTTTGCGCCAGGTTCAACGGTCTCCAGGGGCCAACTGCTGCTCGCTCTTGATACCTCTCAGGAATCGGCCCAACTCGCCGAAGCTGAAGCGACACAAAAAATCGCCCGGCTCGCCCTCGATCGCGCCAAACGTTTGGTGATTTCCGGTGCTGGATCTGTCGAAGCACGTGATCAGGCGAACGCACAATTTGAAGCGGCTAGCGCACGTGCGCGTGCGCTCTCGGCCACCATCGCCAAGAAGACCCTGCTTGCACCTTTTGATGGTGTCGCCAGCCTGCATCAACTCGAACCTGGTCAATACCTGGCTGCGGGTTCCCTGGTGTCCACGCTCGTGGGTCGTGGCGCAAAGGTGTGGGTCGATTTCGCCCTGCCCCAGTCTCACGCAGAAACGACGGTTGGAACGAGTGTTGAGATCATCGCTGAAGATCTGGACCTTCCGCCCCTTAAGGCACCTGTACTGGCTCGTGATCCTTCCGTACAGGCCGCATCACGCAACCTGCGATTGCGTGCGGAACTTGAATCACCACCACCCACGCTCCTCCCCGGCATGCTGGTGAAGGTGCGTGTACCCATGGGCAACGTCGTATCGCTCGTTAGCGTCCCGGCCCAGTCCGTGCGTCGCGACAGCCTCGGCGCTTCCGTTTACGTGCTCACCGAGGTGGAAGAAGAAGGTGGCAAGAAGCTGCGCGCCATGCGCCGTGCGGTTCGCATTTCGTCGACCGGTTTACCCGATGACGAGGATCACCTCGTGATCGAAGAAGGCTTGCGTGCTGGGGAACGCATCGCTGCGAGCGGTGCGTTTAAGTTGCGCGATGGATCCTTGGTTCAGGTCGTTGAACGTGATCCTGCTGCGGACAACCGGCTTGTAGGTCATTGATATGACGGAACCAAACGCCCCTCAGGGTTTAACCAGCGCCGCCACCACACCACGAATCACCGACATTTTCGTGCGTCGACCAGTGATCGCCGTCGTGTTGTCACTGGCCCTGGTGTTGATCGGACTGCGTACGGCCATTGAAATGCCGGTGCTGCAGTATCCAGAGATTGAGAGCTCATCCCTGGTGATCTCGACACCCTACATTGGTACCGATGCCAAAACCGTGCAGGGTTTTGTTACCGAGCCCATTGAGCGCGCCGCTGCGTCAATTCCCGGCATCGACTATGTGGACTCCAATACCACGGCCGGCATGAGCACAGTGACGGTCTGGCTCGAACTCGGGGAAAGTGCCACCGACGCGCTCGCTGAACTGACGGCGCGACTGTCACAGATTCGATTTGAGTTACCTCAAGGCGCTGAAGACCCTTCGGTACAGGTGCGTCGCGCGGATCGCCCCCAAGCCGGTTGGTATCTCGACGTGCCGCTCAGCGCAGGTCTCGACCGGGCACAAGTGACGGACTATCTGACACGACGTGTGAACCCGCTCATCGCCGCGATACCGGGTGTTCAGGAAGTGACGCTTGAAGGCGGACGTGACCCTGCGATGCGCATCTGGCTCGACCCGGATCGGATGGCCGCCTACAACGTCAGTACCCAGGACATCGAACGCGCGCTCAGTCGCAACAACGTCATCGGCACCATCGGTTCGTCCGAAAACAGCAACCGACGTGTGAATCTGCTGGTGGATTCAACGCTGCACGATGCGGAAGAGTTTTCCCGTATCGTGATTCGCCGTTCCGATGATGCGCTCATCCGCATCGCAGACGTTGCGGATGTCGAGCTGTCAGGCATCGAACCCAACGGCACGGCACGTATCACGCAAGAGCCCGCCGTATTCATCGCGATATGGCCACTGCCCGGTTCGAACGAAATCGAAATCGCCGACGAACTCTATGTCCTGCTCGACGACATCAACGCCCGTTTGCCCGATGGGCTGCACATCGAGATCGGTCATGACGTGACGCTCTACATGCGCGCTGCGCTGCGGGAGATCTTTACCACGCTTACCGAAACCGTGTTGCTCGTCGGTGTGGTGGTTATCGCCTTCATGGGCTCGTTGCGAACAGCCCTCGTTCCCCTCGTGACGATCCCGATTTCGTTGCTAGGCGCGGTTGCGGCCATGTCACTCATGGGTTTCTCGCTCAACCTGCTGACCGTGCTCGCTATCGTGCTTGCTGTGGGTCTGGTGGTGGATGACGCCATCGACGTGGTGGAAAACGTCGCGCGATTCATGCGAGAAGGCATGACACGTATGCAGGCGGCGCTGGCGAGTTCACGACAGCTCTTCGCACCCATCATCGCCATGACCCTCACCTTGTCGGCCGTCTATGCGCCTATCGGTTTTTTGTCGGGACTCACGGGCGTGCTCTTCAAGGAGTTTGCGTTCACGCTCGCAGTGGCTGTATTGATTTCCGGTGTGCTCGCATTGACGTTGTCACCCATCATGAGTGCGTGGGTGGTCGCCGATGAAACTCGTTTTGCGCGGCGGGTTAACGGTGGATTCGCAGCGTTGCAGCGCCTCTACCGTCGTCTTCTCGACAGATTGTTGACTCGCAATGCTCAAGTGCTCTTTGTCGCCTTTTTCATCTCAATCCTCGCAGCACCGTTTTTCCTGATGTCGCCGGCGGAACTCGCCCCCCGCGAAGATCAAAGCTCGATCCGTGTCGCGATCACGGCGCCACCGGAGGCTACGCTCGAATACACCGAACGCTATATGTACGACGTGGTGGCGGCGATGAAAGAGCTGCCTAACTCGACGCTCATGTGGCAGGTGTTGTTTGGTTCAGCAGCATTCAGCGGGATGATGTTCGACGACTGGGGTGTACGCACCGTGCCTATCGACGACATGATGCCGACCGCGTTTGCGAAGTTGTCACAGATTCATGGCGTGACTGCACGACCGATTCTGCCTTCACCACTTCCAACGGCAGGCCGTTTCGATGTGGAGCTGGTGGTCATGTCGGCAGAACCCGTCGAATCGATGTTGCCTTATGCCGGCCAGCTCATGGCCGAAGTGATGAAGACCGGCAACTTCATGTTTACCGACACTGACCTGCGTATCGATCTGCCGCAGGCGCGTTTTGAACTAGATCGTGAACGTATCGCCGATCTCGGGATGGACCTCGCAGAAGTCAGCCGTCAGCTGGGAGTTTTTCTGTCGGGCAACTTCGTCAACCGTTTCGACATGAACGGTAAGGCTTATCGCGTCATTCCCATGGTGAAGGACCAGGATCGGCTCAATCCGGAGCAGCTCCTGCAATTGCAAATCCGCATACCGGCCGGTGATCTTGTACCCCTCGCCGCACTCGCGACACTCAAATCTGAAGTCGGACCGCGCGTACTCGGAAAATTCCAACAGAACAATTCACTGCGCATCTTTGGTGGGGTGATTCCTGGACGGACTAAAGAACAAGCGTTATCTGCGCTGGAAGACGCGGCAGCAAAAGTCCTCCCCGATGGTTACACCATCGACTATGCGGGAGAATCGCGTCAGCTTCGTCAGGAAGGCAACACGCTGATCGGCGTACTTGGGCTCTCTCTGGCATTTGTTTTCTTCGCGCTGGCAATTCAGTTCAACAGCTTTCGTGATCCGTTAGTGGTGTTGCTCGGTTCTGCACCTCTCGCCATTTCCGGCGCACTGCTCTTCACCTACTTCGGGTGGACCACCATAAACATCTACTCGCAGGTAGGATTCATTACGCTTGTGGGTCTGATCGCCAAGAACGCGATTCTGATCGTTGAGTTCGCGCGGCAGCTACAAGAGAAAGGACTGGAAAAGCTCGAAGCCATCAAGGAAGCCGCGACTACGCGACTGCGTCCTGTTCTTATGACCACTGGAGCGACGGTGATGAGTCACTTTCCATTGGTCCTCGTGAGTGGTGCCGGGGCTGAAGCGCGTAACTCCATCGGCATCATCCTTGTCGCCGGCATGTTGATCGGCACACTGTTTACGATCTTCATTTTGCCGAGCGTATATATGGCGCTCGCGTCGGTACACAAGCCCGAAGAGGACATGGAGCCGGTCGCGACACCCGCGACCGTCTGACCTACATCAGTACTGCGCAGTTCCACCATCCACGCTGAGCGTGGCGCCGGTAATCCCACCACCCGCATCAGACGCGAGCAACACGGCCATCGCTGCGATTTCTTCAGCGGTATTGGGTCGTTGTAGTGCGGACTCCTTCGAGAAAAGCGCCACCATCTCATCGAAGGTCATACCCATCGCTGCAGCAGTAGCTGGACCGTTATCTTTGACGATGTCAGTGATCACAAGCCCCGGACAGATCGCATTCACCGTAATACCCATGGTGCCGACTTCTCGGGATACGGACTTGGTGAGGCCATTGATCGCGTGTTTTGCTGCGGTATACGCAGAAAACGCGACCTTGCCCACCTTGCCTTCAACCGATGAGATGTTGATAACCCGTCCCCACTGACGTGGCGCCATATCATGCAGCGCCTTGCGTGTTGCCCAGAAGGTCGAATAGAGATTCCACTTCATCGCGCCATCAAAGGCTTCGTCGGTCAGTTCCATCAGCGGTCGTAAATCCGAAGCGCCACCGGCATTGTTAACAAGAATGTCTACGCGTCCAAACGCTTTAACGGTGGCGTCAACAAACCCTTCCACGTCTGCTTGCACCATCGCATCACCGGCGATGAATCGCGCGCGGTTACCGGCCTTGAGTGCGGCGACGGCCTTCTCGCCCTTGGCGGGATTGCGCGCCATCAACGTCACACTGGCCCCTTCTGCGAGAAACGCCTCCGCAATGCCGAGGCCGATTCCGGCAGTTCCGCCAGTGATTGCTGCAATACGTCCGTCCAACTTCCCCATACCCACCTCCAAAATGACGCCGCAGTGTAACTGCACGCAGAGCCCAGTCGAAATCCGTGGCCGAAAGGAATATGTTCTAATCGTCAGCGAGGGAGATTGAGGGAAAACCGTCATGAGTGAAGCCATCAGCGATACCGCCAATACATGGCGCACCGCCACCCCAGGCATCGACGGCTGGACACGTACCGCACGTGCGTCGGACCCCAACAAATATTTCATGGCATCCGCCGATGGTCACGTGCAAGAACCGGGCAACGTCTGGACCTCACGAATGGATGCCAAGTACCTCGACCGATTGCCCGGTATCGTGGTCGACGCCAAGGGTAACTCTCTGCAGAAGACGGAGGGGTTTCGGCCACTGCGGATTCGCACGATTCCCTTCGAAGGTGAAGATCTGCTGCGCAACCAGTCAGGCAAGACACCACAGGCACGCATCGATGACCTGGCTAAAGATGGCGTTGACGCCGAGATTCTCTTTCCGAATCGCGGGCTGACGATCTGGGCGACGCCCGACGCAACGTTTTCACTCGCGATGTGCAAGGCTTACAACGAGTGGGCCTGGGATACGTTTGGTGCATTCAATGATCGCCTCGCACCCATGGCATGTGTGGCGCCGGGAGATCTTGAAGGCACCATCGCGGAGATTCAGCGGTGTGCGAAACTCGGTTTCAAAGGTCTGTCCTTGCCGTGCAAACCCGTTTGGGGTCCACCCGATCACGAAGCACCCAATTACAACCTGCCTGAGTTCGACCCGATGTGGGCGTGCATCCAGGATGTCGATTTACCCATTACGTTCCATGTTTCAACAGGGCGTGATCCACGCACCTCTCGAGGTAACGGCGGCGCGGTCATCAACTATGCCGTTCACTCCCTCGCACCTACCATGGAGCCCATCGCGAATCTTTGCGCATCCGGCGTGCTTGATCGATTCCCGAAGATCCTCTTCGGCAGCATCGAAGCCGGCATCGGCTGGGTCGCCTGGGCACTCACGGCGATGGACGAGGCTTACAAGAAACACCACATGTGGGTGCGACCGAAACTCAAACAGTTGCCGAGTGAGTACTTCAAACAGAACGGCTTCGCGAGTTTTCAGGAAGACGCACCAGGTCTGGATGTCGCGCGTGAACACGGCCTCGTCAACAACTTCATGTGGGCCAATGATTTCCCGCACCACGAGGGCACGTGGCCCCATTCATCAGCTGCCATTGAGCGGACGATGAACAAACTGACGGACGGGGAGCGCGCAAAGATACTCGGGCTTAACTGTGCACGGGTGTTCAAGCTGCCGATTCCGGCGCGGTATCACGGGCAGGCGGATGTGAAGGCCGCCCTCTAAGCTGTTAAAGGCGCGAGTCAGGCGGGGTTATCCTCGCCTCCCACTTCAGCTCCGGCACCGGCTCATCACAAAGGAACGCACGCATCATCGCGTTGACGATCTCTGGCTGCTCCTGCTGCACCCAGTGTGAAACTCGGGGCAAGTAACGGATGGTCAGGTCACGCACAAACTCTTCGGTGCCATACGTCGTTTCTTTGGTGAGCGCGACGTCGTCTTCACCCCAGACCATCAGGGTCTTAGTTTCGATCACCGGGTAACCCAGCGCCTTCTGTCGCGCCATCCCTCCGCCAAGCACGAATGCACGGTAGTAGTTCACCATCGCCGTCAGCGCGCCGGGTTGTGCCGCATTCTGGCGATAGACCTCACAAGCCGACTGATCGAAATGGGTTTTATCAACCGCACTCGCACGCATCATCTCGCCAATGGCTTGAGCGTTGTTTCGTCCCAGGAGCTTTTCCGGAACCCACGGCAGCTGGAAGAAAAAGATGTACCAGCTCTTTTTCAGTTGATCGCGTGAGATGCCTTTCTTTGACCCCGGACCAGGATGCGGCACGTTGCAGATGATGAGCCGTTGTAGCGGACGTGGCGCCCGCATCGCGAAGTACCACGCAATCACCGCGCCCCAATCGTGCGCGAGGAGAATGGTCTCGCGGCACCCCGAGGCATCGATCAAGCCCGCCACATCGGCCATCAGGTTTTCGATGCTGTAGGCATCCTTGCCTGCAGGCCGTGACGAGTTGCCATAACCCCGAAGATTCGGGGCCCAGGCGCGGTAGCCAAGTTCCGCCAGTATCGGCAATTGGAACCGCCACGAATGGCTGTGTTCGGGAAACCCATGCAGACAGAGTGCAAGACGATCACCACTGCCACATTCATCCACTTCGAAGCGCAAACCGTTGGCTTCAACCATGCGCGTTTGAATCTGTGGGTCTGTTGCGGTGGGGTTTACCGATGCCATCGATTTTCTTCCGGGCGTAATATGTTCAGGAGCATCTGTTCCAAGTGATCATGCATGATCTTCCGCCAACTCTACGACGCCGCCTCTTCAACGTACACCTACGTTCTCGGCTGTACGAAGTCCGGAGAGGCTGTGATCATCGATCCGGTGTTTGAACAGTTCACGCGCGACACGGCCTTGCTGCAGGAGCTGGGTCTGCGACTGAAGTATGTGTTCGACACCCATGTGCACGCGGACCACGTCACAGCGGCATGGCGTCTGAAACAGGCGACAGGTGCTCGGATTGTCGTATCTGTCGGCTGCAATGTGACCGAGGCAGACGAAGCCTTGAACGATGGTGACGTCATCACCTTTGGAAGTTGCGCACTCGAAGCGCGCGCCACGCCGGGACATACGGCCGGTTGCATGACCTACATGACACGCGAGCAGGACATGGCATTCACAGGCGACTGCCTGCTGATTCGCGGCGCAGGACGTACCGATTTCCAGGGCGGCGATGTACATGCCATGTGGCAGAGCATTCGCGAAAAAATCTTCTCGCTGCCCGACACCTGCCTGATCTACCCCGGTCACGACTACAACGGGCGCACGGTCTCCACAGTGGCTGAGGAGAAACGCTTTAACCCCCGAATCGGTGGCGATGCCCGAGAAGAAGATTTCGCGGGCTATATGCGCAATCTCAGCCTACCGCATCCAAAGCTCCTGGACATCGCGGTGCCCGCCAATTTGCATGCAGGCAAACCCACCTTCGATGCCACGGTCCCTGAACCCGCCTGGGCGCCCATCGTCACGACGTTTGGTGGCATACCTGAAATTGAAACCGATTGGGTGGCGCGACACATCAAGGACATCACGTTGCTGGACGTGCGTACCACAAAAGAGTTCACCGGCGACCTCGGTCATGTGAGCTCCGCCATCTTGATCCCACTCGATGAACTACGTAATCGGCTCAAGGAAGTCCCCAGGGACAAACCGGTGGTGACCCTCTGCCAGTCAGGCCGACGTTCCGCGATGGCGCTACAAATTCTCAAAGCCGGCGGCGTTGACAAGGTCGCTAACGCACAAGGTGGAATGCTGGCCTGGCTTAAATCGGGATTGCCCTTTGTGGTGAGGTAATTTCCTCGCTCCCCTCAAGAAAATACAAATCCCCGCCAATTGTCCCTGGCGACGCTATCGCAGATTTCCCGATAGGGTCCAACCCCACCCGCATACGGCATAAACACGCGCGGCTTACCGGGGATG
>SYFY01000213.1 GCA_005799745.1 Gammaproteobacteria bacterium | reverse complement strand
AGAAGCGATTCGTCGTGCCGCAACGATTCTCCAGCAGCAGCTGGCCGTGTTTGTGGACCTCGAGTCCGAAGGCGAAGTGATGGTTGAAGAGAAGGTTGATGAAGTCGACCCGATCCTGACCCGTCCGGTGGATGATCTAGAACTGACCGTTCGCTCTGCGAACTGTCTGAAGGCCGAGAACATATACTACATTGGCGACCTGATTCAGCGCACCGAAGTTGAACTGTTGAAGACGCCAAACCTTGGTAAGAAGTCACTGACTGAAATCAAGGATGTGCTGGCATCACGGGGCCTGTCCCTCGGCGTGCGCCTTGAGAATTGGCCACCGTCCGGGCTGCGTAGCGATCACCGTAACGGTTGAGCGCGTCACTCAAAGCCCTACTGAATTGAATAAGGGCCTTTAAGGGCTCACTGAAAAGAGAAGATCATGCGACACAAACTGAGCGGGCGGCAGCTAGGCCGTAACAGTGCCCACCGGCATGCCATGTACAAGAACATGGTCGCATCACTGGTTGAGCACGAAGTCATCAAGACCACGTTGCCCAAAGCCAAAGAGCTGCGTCGTGTCGTTGAGCCTTTGATTACCTTGGCGAAGCAGGACTCCGTCGCTAATCGACGTCTGGCGTTTGATCGCACACGTTCGAAAGAGACAGTGGGCAAGTTGTTCAAGGAACTGGGTCCGCGTTACAACGCCCGTCCTGGTGGATACACCCGCATTCTCAAGTGTGGGTTCCGCAATGGAGATGCGGCGCCGATGGCGTTTATCGAGTTGGTGGGCCGCCCTGTTGATTTGTCAGATGACGAGACTGACAACGAGGATTAGCCAGCGAAAGTTATTCGCGATCAGCTTGTCATGTCATAGAAGAGAAGAAGGCCCGGTTAAACCCGGGCCTTTTGCTTTAACCGACGATGTGGATTCGCGGATGAAGAGATGTCTATGAAGAGATGTCTATGAAAAGCCACTACCGCATTTGCCCCGTCTGCGAAGCCGGCTGCGGCCTTGAGGTCAGCGTTGACGGCACCGAGGTGGTCCGTATTCGAGGCAATACCAACGACCATTTCAGCGAAGGCCACCTGTGCCCGAAAGGTGTCGCGCTCGCCGACCTGCACACGGATCCACGACGCATTCGCAAGCCGCAGATTCGTGCCAATGGGGAGACACTCGAAGTGTCGTCGGACGCCGCCTTTGCCGAAGCCGGCCGTCGGCTTGCCGCGGTTCGCGCGAGATACGGCAATGATGTGGTGGCCAACTATGTTGGAAACTCGACAGCGCACAACGTCGGTTTATCGATGGGTCTCGGCACATTTGCGCGTGGTGCGGCGACACGCAATCTCTATACCGCGTCCAGTGTTGACCAGTTGCCGAAACAGCTTGCGGCTGAGCTCATGTTCGGTAACGACATGGCCTTGGCAGTGCCCGACATCGAACACACCGATTGCCTGTTGATTCTCCGCGCCAACCCGGCGGTATCCAACGGCAGTCTGTGGATGGTGCCGAAGTTCCGGGAAAAGGTCAGGGCAATGCGGGCGCGGGGCGGCGCGCTCGTGGTGGTCGATCCACGGCGTACGGAAACGGCGCGCCTGGCGGATGAACATGTCTCCATCCGGCCGGGGGCGATGCCTGGTTGCTCGCGGCACTTATCAATCTGCTCGCGCAGTCAGGGCGAAAGGTGCCGGCCACGTATCGCACGCACGGCACGCAGGCGTTGATAGGTGCCTCGACAGCGTGTCGTTAGCTGATGCGGCGTCTCACAGTGGTGTACCCGCGGAACAGATTCAGACGCTCGCCGAACGGTTGGCGGATGCGCAACGGCCCGTCGTCTATGGTCGTGTAGGTACCACGCTTCAGGCCTTTGGCACGCTCACCAGTTTCCTGGTGGAAGTGCTTAATCTGCAGCTCGGTGCGCTCGACCATGAAGGCGGTGCCCTGTTTGGTGAGCAGCCCTTTACGCAGGCAGCGAGACCGACAAAGACGGGTATCGAACATGGTCGCTGGCACAGTCGCGTCTCTGGCATGCTCGAGGTAGGCGGCTAATTGCCGGTAGCCTGTCTCGCCGAAGAAATCGAAACGCCAGGCGCAGGGCAGATCCGTGCGCTCGTTTGTTTTGCCGGCAATCCGGTTATGTCGAACCCGCGGACAGCAAAAGACTGCAGCAGGCGCTGGCATCGCTCGAGTGCATCGTCGCGGTCGACATTCTTGATACACAGACTGCGTCCATGGCGCATGTATTGCTGCCCGGCACCTCGCCATTCGAAGAAAGCCACTACGAACATATGCTCGGCACCCTCGGCTGGCGCAACGTGGCGCGTTATTCAGCGCCGGTCTTCGCGCCGGAGAATCGTCCGGATGAATGGGCTTTGTGCCTGAACCTGGCATTCAGTTACCAACATGCCGGGCACGTGGCGAACGCGACGGAACTCGCGGCCTTTGAAGATGAACTGGTTGCCGCCTCTATTCGTCAGCATGTGGATGATGCCAGCGGACCACTGCACGGCAGAGACGTTCAGGAACTGCTGGGACTGGTTGAGCCGGACCGGGGTGTCGAGCGGCTGCTGGATGTTGGAATTCGAGCTGGTCGTTTTGGCGACGCCTTCGGCAAGCGTGATGGGTTGACGCTGGAAAAAATCAAAGCTGAACCGGATGGCATCGACCTCGGTGCACTGCGACCGCGACTCGCCGAGATGATTCACCATGCCGATGGCATCATGGACCTCGCGCCAGCGATGATTCTGGACGAAATCGAACGGCTTAAAGGTACGCCGCTACCGACCGGGCTGCAGCTGATCGGGCGACGCAACATCAAAACCAACAACTCATGGTTGCATGGGGTTGAAGGTTTGAACAAAGGCGTAGACGTGTGTGTCATTGAGTTGAATGTGGCGGACGCTGCCAAGCGCGAGATACACAGTGGCGATCGCGTGCGGTTGTTCAACGCGAATGGTGCCATCGAGGCGAGCGCCACCGTCAGCAACGATCTGGCTGCAGGCGTGGTGTGCTTGCCGCATGGATTTGCGCGGGCCAACTACAACCTTCTGGCTGCAGCTGCAGTGGTGGATATGCCCAGTGGCACTTCAGCGCTCAATGAAATCAGTGTTGAGGTGGAGCGAGTCAAGGAAGCGAGCATGAAGCCTCGGTGATTCCGCTGCAGCTTCGTCTTGTGCCAATGATCATAGTGCCGGCGGGCCGGCCCCTGTACAGATTGGTCTCCAGGCTGCCATCGCGCCCCTTGGCTTACGCGTTAGATCCCAGGAAGTGATCGAGCCAATCGTGGTAGTGCTGTATGCGCGCCTCGTCTTCGCAGAGTTTCTGTGCCCGAAAACCACGTGAGTGCATGCCTGCCTGAATATCCCGGATCAGGTGGACGTCCTGATCTATGGTGATCGTCATTGTCTTGTTACCCGAGATGACGTCGTCCTGCGTGAACTCGTCATGTTCTGGCCGTGGCACGGGCGCCAGGTCTTTAGGATCGGCAGGTTTGAACGCCACACCGGCACGCCGGGCCACTTCTTCCCTTGGCTGCATGTGCAACGTGAATTTGTCCCACAGGCACTGATCGGGATCTGTCGGGTGGGGTCGCGCGCGAACGATCAAGGCGTCTTCGGGCTGCACGGTGATCATCGTGTTGGGAAAGAAGTTGTACTGCTCGATGTCGCTCAGGTGAAGATCGGTCAGACCATCGTAGTCGTAACCGAGGCCTGGTCCGGCGGCGCGACGCAAGGCCGGGAAATCCCCTCGAATGTCCAGAACGCGACCCCGGTAGGCGCCTGGGTCGCCGCCAAATTTCTGGAGCTGCATACGCAGATACGGATTCGGTTCGTCCGGAATCGGCAAGCGGGTATTGACGGTGTGACCATCGATGACCACGCCGGTGTGGCCATTTGCGAACAGGTGCACTTCGGAGGTGGGGCAGTCGAACATGAACTTGTGCTGCGGATGGATGTGCTCGACGTGGTACAGCTCCTGGAAGTTGTCGAAGACAGCTTTCCAGTTGCAGTCGAGGCGTACGGTTTGATCGCCGATCAGCGTCATGTCCTGAAGACGAAAGGGTGTGATGCGATCCGCTGCCGGCCCGAGGAATTCGAGCAGCGGCGGGGTATCGGGATCCATGCAGATCCACACCAACCCTGCCCAGGTATCGACGCGAAGCGTTTGCAATGAGTGGACCTCGCAGTCGATTCCACCGGAAAAACGCTCCCTGTCCGGTACGTGATTCAGCTTGCCGTCATAGCCGTATGTCCAGCCATGATAGGGACAGACGAAGTTGTGCACCCAGCCGAAATCATTGACCATCACGCGCGCGCCACGGTGCTGGCAGACGTTGTAGAACGCCGCCAGTTCGCCTTCGTTGGTGCGAGAGAGGAGGATCGATTCCTTGCCGATGTTGAACACCCGGTAGTCGCCAGGCTCAGCGAGATCACGTTCGAGGCAGGCGAACTGCCAGATACGCGAAAACAGCACTTCAAACTCGCGAGCCAGCCAGTCCTTCGAGATGTAGCGTTCCGCCGTGACGGGACGCGACTTTCGTGGTGCAGTTTGGTAGGTGACCGTGGGACGCGCTTTGACCTGGGTCATTTACAGGGTCTCCGTTGTCAGTGTCGGTAGGAACACGTTGCCGTCGGCGTGATGGATCGCCGTTGCGGTCCTGTGCTTCTCATGCCCGGTGGATCTTCTCATGTCAGAGGTTGGCCAGTTGGCCGCCGTCGAGCGGGATGTCGTGGCCGTTGATCATGGCGGCAGCGTCAGTGCAGAGATAAACAACAGCTTGTGCCACTTCATCTACCGTGACAAATCTGCCCGCCGGATTGAGTGTGGATAGCGCAGCCCTGACGACTGCAGGATCCTGTCCGGCTAGCGGACTCGTGACTTCGGTGAGTGTCGGTCCAGGAGACACGGCGTTCACGCGGATGTTATGGCCGATGTACTGCTGCGCAGCCTGTCGTGTAAGTCCTATCACGCCGTGTTTGGCAGCCACGTAGGCCGGGCTTGCACGATCGCTGCCACGGTGACCGACGGTTGATGCATTGTTGACGATGACACCGCCACCGCCTTGCATCATGGCAGCCAGTTCGGCGCGCATGCAGCGGAAGACCGCCGTCAGGTTGACGTTAATCATGTCGTCCCAGGCGTCGTCAGGATATGCATGGAAGTCGCGCTGACGATCAAAGATACCGGCATTGTTGAAGGCGATATCGAGGCGTTGCCAAATTGTCATGACGCTGTCGACCATGGCAACGATATCGTCCGCTGAACGAATGTCTGTGCGCAGGAAGCGCGCGTCGCCGCCATTGCGACGAATTCGCGCGATCACCGCATCACCACGCTCTGTACGCCGGCCGGTGACCAAAACCCTCGCTCCCGCGTCAGCGAGCGCAAGGGCTGTCGCCTCACCGATACCAGATGTTCCGCCCGTGACCAGAGCCACTCGACCTTGAAGGGGTTGCGTGTTCACAGATGCGTAGGATCCTGGTCGCCGGCCTGACGACGAGCATTCGTGCAATTGGCGCTGACGGCGTTATCTGTGTTCATTGGGTTACTCCAAGGCTGGTTTCAGCTCCGCAAATCGGATGGCGATAAGGACCCGAAAGTTCGACCGGTTCTTTGTCGATGTTTACGCGGAATGCAGGAGCCTTTTTTGTACCTGTTGTCATTCCCGAAGCATCACTTTGCCATTCCCGAATTCATGGCAACGTCGCTTGCCAGAAATGATTATCCTTCAATGTCCCCGAACAGACCGAACGTATCAGCGTTTGTTTACCTTGGTCGACTTCCTGGCCACCAAACTCGCTTTAAGGAAGCGCCCGGTGTGTGAGCGCTTGTCAGCGGCGACCTCTTCCGGCGTTCCGGTTGCCACGATTTCACCCCCACCTGATCCACCTTCTGGGCCGAGGTCCACAATCCAGTCTGCGGTTT
>SYFY01000212.1 GCA_005799745.1 Gammaproteobacteria bacterium | reverse complement strand
AGCCTTGAACGCTCCGACGGCCAGGATCATTCGCGGCGAGCCCGATTAATTTAACGCTTTGACCCCGGGCGAGATCTCTGCGCGATCCTGTGAGCCAGCCACTGACTTCATCGCACAGGAAACGAATCGTCAGTGTAAGCGGCGGTTTTAGGCCGCTAGTGCGTAGTTTTCGTCGTTGGCAACTATAAAAGTTGCAGTAATTGATTTACGAGAGCTACTACTCTCTCGGCATGCACCTCAAACGTTGCTACCCGTGTCGAAACCAAGTCGCCCCCGGTTCCTCAAAGAGTTGAGCAAAAGCGAACGGAGGTTATCACGCGTCAGACTGCGGGCGCGTGCGCTTTTTCATACACTCCGTCTCATCATGAAGGTCGTATACCTCCTTTGCCTCGTGTGGCTTGCCACATTTTCACCCGCGGTATCCGCACTCGATGTCCGGGTGATGATCGAAAAGGCCGTGGTTCTGGTCGACCAGGGTCAGCCCGACCTCGCCCGAAGTTTTCTCGATCCGGCGCTCATCGCCCCTGATTTGCACGAATCGGAGCGATCACGTGCGTATTACGTGCGTGGCTTCAGCTTCTATGACCAACGCCTTTATGTGTCCGCGCGGCTCGATTACAACCGGGCACTCGAATTCAACCCCGACAATCCCGGTGCATTGATCGCTCTCGGTGATTTGCACCGGGGTGGGCTCGGCATCGAGAAGAACCTGGAGTATGCGTTCCAGCTCTACGAAAAAGCCGCCAAGCTCGGCCATGCTGCAGGCAAAGTCCTTACGGGCCGTGCACTTCTGCTCGGGGAAGGCATCAAAGCAGATCTTCGCGAAGCACGTCGCTGGTTGGCCGAGGCTGCGAGTGAGGGTGATGCCAATGCGATGCTGCACCTCGGTGCCAGTTTTCGAATGAAGGACTCCGATCAGTTTGATCCCGAGCAAGCCCAGGCCTGGTATCTGAAGGGAGCCGCAGCCGGTGCGACGGAAGGACTGATCAATATCGGTTTTATGTATGCAAAGGGCGACTTTGGTGCGCCGAATCCGATTGAAGCCTTTCGTTTTTATCTGCAAGCCGCGGAGAGAGGGCTTGCCGCCGCACAAACACTGGTGGGCTTTGCCAGGCTCGAAGGGGAGGGCACCAGAAGGAACCTGTTGGAAGCCACGCAATGGTTCGAGAAAGCCGCAGCCCAGGGTGATCCTCGTGCAGAAGTTGCCTTGGGTTACCTCCATGAAGCGGGAGAGGGGCAACCAGCAAACCGGGAGCTCGCCCTCAAGTGGTATCGGCGTGCCGCGTTGGCGGGTGATCGTGAAGGCATCGAGCGTTATGCATGGATGAAGGCCGAGGACGCTGACCTCACGAGTCAGCGCGAGGCGGTGATCTGGCTCAAGAAACTCGTGCCCGACGATGCTGCTGCTGCGAACTCGGCGGCCTGGATATTGGCGACTTCAACACATGCGGAGCTCCGAAATGGAGCCGATGCCGTACGTCTTGCTGAGCTCGCCGTACAGAAGTCCAACGTCTCCGCCAATCTGGATACCCTGGCAGCGGCCCATGCCGAGTCAGGCAACTTCGACAAAGCCGTCGAAGTCCAGAAAGACGCGCTGGCGGCTCTCACTACCGCAGAAGCCCGCTTCAAGCCCGAAATTGAGAAACGGCTCGCCATCTACCAAGAAGGGCGCGCCTGGAGGGAATAATCCCGGAGCAACGGGAGTAGTCGGGACCGGGACAGTTCTGGTACAAAGTCGCCCGCGTTCGTGGTCTGGCTGCCGATCCTGCAGCCTGTGAAGGCGCAATTGAATTCAGCAACTCTCGGTTTCAGTCAAAGGGGCGGGTCTGGTGAGCGTAGAGCGTCGCCGCACGGTAGTCGTGCAGGGAATCATTGAAGAGCTGATCGCTGGCGGGAAAATCAATGTCCGGCCAGGTGATGTTTGCTCGCGCTTGCGCGAAAAAGGTCTGCCCATGGGTAGCTGGGAAGTTCGCGCCGAGTTCACGCGCCTCGAAGAGGATGGTGTGATTGTGATCGACCCAGCGACAGCGGGTTGGACTCTAGCGAAGAAAACAGGGGCAGCGAAGGCTTCCGGCGGATGAAAACCAAGGTGGACGTGTCCGAATTACCCAAGGTTCATCGACCACGCGCCATTCATATCCTGTGTTCAAAGTGGTATCCCGAATACGTTCAAAGTCTAGTGACCACTTGCGAGCGCGTACTGCGCGATAACGGCTTCGCTGAAGTCATCACACACACGCTACCAGGCTCATTAGAGCTGCCACTCGCCGCGCGTGATCTGCTTGCCGAAGACCGTGAACACGCCATCGACGCCATCATCTGCTTTGGCATCATCGTCAAAGGCGAGACCTATCACTTCGAGATGATTTCCAACGAGTGTATTCGGGGGCTTGGCCAGGTGATGCATGAATACCGTCGGCCCATTATCGTGGAAGTGATCCCGGTGACCGATATCGCGCACGCGGCTTCACGCGCTGCAGACGATGAGTTCAACAAGGGAATCGAAGCTGCCGTTGCAGCGATTGAGATGATCGCCTGGCGACGCAAGATCACTCACGCCTGATTGGCGCTCTGCGAAGAGGGATGCGATTAGCGGTTGTGGGACTTCATCAGGCGTTCTTTCTGCCGCGCCCAATCCTTGTCCTTCGTCGCTTCACGTTTGTCGTGAGACTGTTTGCCCTTGGCGAGCGCAATCTCACACTTCACATGTTTGCCTTTCCAGTAAAGGCGTAGCGCCACACAAGTATAACCTTTTTGCTGCGTTTCCATGTAGAGCTCTGCGAGCTCCTTCGCATGCAGCAACAGTTTGCGAGTACGTTGGGGTTCCGCAATCACATGAGTTGAAGCGGCATCCAGCGGCGTGATGTTCGCGCCGAGCAAGAACGCCTCGCCATCCCGCACCAAGACATAGCTGTCGGTGAGCTGGGCTTTTCCGGCGCGAATAGATTTCAGCTCCCATCCGAACAGCACCAGACCTGCTTCATAGCGGGTTTCGAGGTGGTACTCGTGGGAGGCGCGCTTGTGGCGGGCGATGGTCGGGTCGGGCAGTGCCGCTTTTTTCTTGCTCATGATGGGTCGCGATCGAGGCGCGCATTATAGGCAGCTTCCAGTCCCTATAATGCGGTCTGATTCCGGAGCGAAGAGATTCGAGTAAGAAAGCCATGAACCAAGACGAGGATGTTTCGCCCCACGGCATGTGGTCGAGCCGATGGTTGTTTGTGCTCGCAGCGGTGGGTTCTGCCGTTGGGCTCGGCAATATTTGGAAATTCCCTTATCTGACAGGTGCCAATGGGGGTGCCGCTTTTGTCCTCATTTTCCTCGTAACCACCTTTATTGTTGCCGTGCCCATGTTGATGGCTGAAGTGCTGATCGGCCGACAGGGTCGCAACAGCCCTGTCAATACACTGCGTATTCTCGTGCAACAACATCGCCGCAGTGGTTGGTGGGTCTTGATTGCGTGGTTCGGCATGCTCGCGGGCATCCTCATCCTTTCGTATTACTCGGTAGCGGCGGGATGGGCGCTGTACTACATGGTGATGATGGCGTCGGGCGCTTTTGACGGCGTGACGGCCGAGGTTGCGAATCAGACTTTTGCAGCCTTTACAGGCAATCCCTGGCTCCTTGGACTCTGCCATGTGATTTTTCTCACACTCACGGTGATCATCATCGGCAAAGGTGTAGTGCGTGGGCTTGAGTCTTCCAACCGCTGGTTTATGCCGCTGCTGTTCCTGTTGCTTCTGGTTCTGCTGGGATACGGGATGATGTCGGGCGGTTTTTCGGAGGCGTTTGCCTTCATGTTTGATTTCAAGTGGGTGGATGTGACCACCTCAACGTGGCTGACTGCGCTGGGACAATCGTTCTTCACCTTGAGCCTCGGGATGTGCTGCATGATGTCGTACGGCGCCTATGTGCCTTCGAATGCTTCGATACCGGGCACCACCGCGGCGATCGCATTGATTTCGACGCTCGTGTCCATCGGTGCCGGGCTTGCGATTTTCCCGATTGTTTTCGTCAATGGCCTTGAGCCTGCGCAAGGACCGGGGCTCATGTTCGTCACGTTGCCACTCGCCTTCGGTCATATGTCCTTTGGCGCACTGTTTGGGTTTTTGTTTTTTCTGTTGGTGAGTTTTGCGGCGATCACGTCGGCGATCTCTATGACGGAACCTGCGCTCGCTTATCTCGTTGAGGAATACAACGCGAGTCGATCAAGAGTCGCAGTAACGCTCGGGGTGCTCTGCTGGATGATTGGTGTAGGTACGGTTCTCTCTTTCAACGTGCTCGCGGATTTCACGGTAGACGGCAGTCGTACGATCTTCGCCTTCATCGATCACCTTACGCAGAACATCATCTTGCCAGTGTGTGGACTGCTGCTGGCGGTGTTCTGCGCGTGGCGATTGCCGCGGCTGGTGGTCCAGAGCCAGCTTGGTATCCGCTCCAGGAGCATCTGGTGGTTATGGCAGTTGTTCATCGGAGTGGTGTCGCCGCTGGCCGTTGCCGTGATTCTGGTGATGGGTCTCTTCCCTTGTGTATTGACGCAGGACTGCGGCGCGTGAGTGCGCTTGTCAAAACAGCGCTGCTGCCTTACCCGGCACAGCGTTTGTATGCGCTGGTGAACGATGTCGCCACATATCCTGAGTTTGTACCGGGGTGTAGTCGCATCGAGATACTGGAATCAACGCCAGAGAAGATCACCGCACGTGTTCACGCTTCTGCACGAGGATTCAGCGAGTCCTTTACGACCACCAACACCCTCACGCCACATCAACGCATCGATCTTGCGTTGACCGACG
Organism: Gammaproteobacteria bacterium; assembly: GCA_005799745.1. Classification (GTDB taxonomy): domain Bacteria; phylum Pseudomonadota; class Gammaproteobacteria; order Pseudomonadales; family Azotimanducaceae; genus SYFY01. The sequence continues at coordinate 4,973 of SYFY01000212.1, read as the reverse complement.
GACCCTTCGAACACTTCACGGGTTATTGGCAGTTTCAGCCCCTTGGAAATGCCGGTTGTAAAGTCACGCTCAATCTCGACTTTCGATTACGGGGCCTGCTTCGCGCAGTGGAACCGTTGGTCAGCAAGGCAGCAGATGCGGTGGTGGATGCGTTCGTCGAGCGGGCGCGGGTTGTCTGTCGTTGATGAGCGTTCGTATCGAAGTCGTACACGCACTTTCGGAAGAGCAGTGGGTGTTGCCGTTGGAGCTGAATGAAGGCGCGACAGTCGAAGATGCGCTCGTCCAAGCTGCGCGAGATCTGGTTTTCGGTCGATTTGCGCTCGATCAGCTGACGGTTGGTATCTGGGGCGAGGTGGTGGAGCGAAACAAGCCTCTTAGCGACGGCGACAGACTAGAACTGTTGCGGCCCCTTCAGATCGATCCGAAAACGGCCCGCAGAATCAGGGCGAAACGTTAGCCCCCCAGTAAGGATCAGGACGGATCGGCGGGCGCCGCGCCTTCGATGGGACCTGGTCGCTCAGCATCGTCCTTTTCCTCGGGCGGAAGATCTTCAATGATGCGTTCGGGAGCAACGGGTGGAGCCGGTGCTTCTTCTACGTTTGAAGGTGTCCAGTTCCCAGAGAACGAAGCGAGGCGATCACTCTCGAAAAACAGCGACATCTTGCGCTGTTCTTCGGGGTAGCCCGGTACATTGATGAAGTAGATGTAATCCCAACGATCCTGATTGAAAGGGTTCTTCATCACCGGGTCTCCCATGATGAAGAGGATCTGGTTGCGGGTCATGCCGGGTTTGAGCTGATCGACCATCTCCTGGGTCACGATATTGCCCTGCTGGATGGTGATTTTGTGCACCTTGGGCAGACCGAGCTTTGGCATTTTCATGCCACAGCCGCTGGCGAGAACCAGAGCGGATAACATCAGTACGAACAGAAAACGCATGGGCGGTCAGGCTCGATGAGGTCGATTGGGTGCGCGGATGGTACTCGAAAGACTCACCGGGCTTAATCCTCGAAACGAATTCGTTTATGTCGCCTTTTTCTCAGGCGACGGTCAATCCGCCGATCAACGGGCATCCGCGAGCAGCGTATCGGCGTATTCGCGGGTCTTGTCGGAGACTTCCGCGCCCGCCAACATCCGGGCGATTTCTTCCCGGCGCGCTTTGGGGTCCAAGGTACGAATGATGGTGTCTTCCGCAGGTGTCTTGACCACGCACAGGTGCTGATTGCCAAGCGCAGCGACTTGAGGCGCATGAGTCACGCAGATCACTTGCGTGTGAGAACCCAGGCGACGTAGCAGCCGACCTACCGTATCCGCCAGATTACCGCCGACACCAACATCTGCCTCATCCAGCACGAGACACGGTAGGGCGCTACGTTCTGCAGCAGTGACGGCGATGGCCAAGTTGATGCGGGCAAGTTCGCCGCCGCTCGCGATTTTGCCGAGTGGTCCTGCTGGATATTTCGGATTGGTGGTCACCAGAAGCTCGACGGTATCGATTCCCGTTTCGTTCTCTGCGTCGGAAAAACCGCAGGAGAGACGCGCTTTGGCAAGACCTAAATCACCCAGCACTCGCGCGACCTCCTTGGAGAACTGCTTCGCCGCGCCTTTCCGTTTGTCACTCAGCGCCGCGGCACTGCCGTGAAATGCAGCTTCGAGGATTCTTGACTTGGCTTCGGCTGCCTCAAGCGCATCGGTGTCGGCGTTAATGCTCGCAAGTTCATCGGTTAGTGCTTTGATGCGTGCCGGCAAGTCCCGTGGCGTGATCTTGTGTTTGCGGGCGAGCCTATGCAACAACTCCATCTGCTCGGAGAGTGACGAAAGGCGCTCCGGATCAGGCTCAAGAATGTCGGCATAACGGCGCAAATGCCGGCTCGCATCGTCGAGCAATGCGGAAGCATCTTTGAGGGCGGAACGGGCTTCTTGCAGCGAAGGATGGTTGTCGCTCAGCGATTCAAGCGTCGCACTCAGCTTTCCGGGTGTATCAAGTTCGGTGAGCGCATTGTCTGCAGCGAGCACCGTTTCAAGTAGGTGATCGAGCTGGGCGAGGCGACGGTGTTCCTCAAACAGCTGGTCGACATCGGCGGTTTCGACGCCTTCGAGCTCCTGAAGCTGATAGGTCAGAAGCGCAATCCGATCTGCTTGTTGTTCTGCACTCGCTCGGAGCTTTTCCGCCGCGCGCCAGATTTGTTGCCAGCTTCGCCAGATTTCGGTGACGTGCTCGCGATCCGTGCTGGCCAGGGCGAAATCGTCAAGCAGTGCCAACTGCACATCTTTGCGCGCCAGACGTACGTTTTCGTTTTGGCCGTGGATATCGACGAGGTTTTCGCCGAGCTCGCGTAGCACTTGCAGGGTCACAGGAATGCCGTTTACGAAGGCCTTGGATCGACCGTCTGCAGTCATTGTGCGGCGCAGGAGACATGTGCCGGGATGGTCGGTGTCTTCAAGTTCAAGCGCCGTCAGCCGGTCGCGCAAGGTCGGTGTCAGCGTGATGTCGAACTCGGCTGACACGTCCAGGCGACTCGCGCCGGGACGCAGCAGCTCGCTGCTGGCTCGATCACCCAGCACCAAGGAAAGGGCCGCGAGCAGAATGGACTTGCCAGCGCCGGATTCTCCCGTGATGACGGTAAGACCCCGTGCGAATGAGACCTCCAGCCGCTCTACGAGCGCGAGGTCTTGAACTGTCAGGTGCTTAAGCATAAAAGAACCACAAGCCGAACCGGCCCAAACCGTCGAAGAGGCGTACTGTGATGAGCGATTCATCCGCACGCCGGATCGTCCGGAAGTTTGAACGAAGTTCCGCGCCAAACCTATGACCAAACTGATCGTCCGTGGTGGCCTTGAAGCCAGCCTCGATAACCGGGCTCACCAGCTCTTGAAGCTGGTGGTCGAACACTATCTCGGTGATGGCCGACCGGTCGCGTCGAAAGCGCTCGCGGAAATGCCAGAAATTGGCGTCAGCTCTGCCACCGTGCGCAATATCCTCGCGGATCTCGAGCACCTGGGGTTGGTGCGCTCACCACATACGTCTGCAGGCAAAGTACCCACTGTGCAGGGGCTGCGGCTTTTTGTGGACACGATGTTGTCAGTCGAACCACTCGATCATCGCAGTATCCAGCATGTTCAGAAGCAGCTCGATCCGGATCTCTCGCCGAAAGAACTGGTGTCCAATGCCAGTGAACTTTTGTCGCGGCTGACTCAGATGACCTGTGTAGTGACGACACCCCAACGTGAAGGGGTTGCGCTTAAACACGTGGAGTTCGTGAAGCTTACGGAAACACGCATCCTCGTAGTGTTGGTTATGCAGGATCGGGAAATTCAGAACCGGGTCATCAATACCGAGCGCATCTATTCGGATGTTGAGCTCGTGACGGCGGCGAATTACCTCAACCGCGAGTACGCCGGTCGGCCGCTGGAAGACATTCGCAGTGAATTGCTCTTATCCATGCGCCGTGACAAAGACCGTATGGACCAGCTGATGGAGGCAGCACTCAATGTCGCCGCGAGAGCTTTCGAGCAGGACTCCGCCCCGCCGGGCCGCGATATCGTGGTCTCCGGCGAAAACCGATTGCTTGATGTCACCGGTGACCTCGGAACAGTGCGGGCGCTGTTTGAGACCTTCTCGTCCAAAGGTGTGATTCTTCATCTGCTCGATCGTTGTCTCACCTCGGACGGCATTCAGCTCTTCATCGGCCAGGAAACGGGATATGCCCAACTGGATGAAGTCTCCCTGGTGACCTCCCGTTATGAAGTAAACGGTCGGGTTGCCGGGGTGCTTGGTGTGATCGGACCAACCCGAATGGCTTACAAGGACGTGATTCCGGTGGTCGATGTCACCGCCCGCTTGCTCGGTGCGGCCCTGCGCTACGCTTAATCTGTCAGGTTCCCTAATCGCGCGGGGTTGAATACCGACCCCAGTGCCCTCATCTAGCGCCCGTCGTTTAAGGATCAGAGTTAGCCGCATGTCCGAACCCACCGACAATTCGCAAGGGTCAGAGTCGCCCGCACCGGAAGCCGCGAGCGCCGAAAATCCAATCCAGTCTGCGTTGGAAGCGGCCGAACAGCAGGCGGCCGCTCTAAAAGACCAGCTGCTTAGGGCTCATGCGGAAATGGATAACCTGCGCCGCCGCAGCCAGCGTGACGTGGAAAACGCCCATAAGTTCGGCGTAGAGAAGTTGCTCGGCGACATGTTGCCGGTGCTCGACAGCCTCGAAAAAGGGATGGAAGCGACCGCTGGTTTGGAAGGCGATGCGGCGAAAGCGGTGGTTGAAGGGCTGCAACTTTCACACAAGCTGTTTCTCGATACGTTGGCGCGATTTGGACTCCAGGCTGTTGACCCCCATGGTGAGCCGTTTAATCCCCAGCGGCATGAAGCCATCGCCATGATCCCCAACAAGGACATGGAGCCAAACTCCGTGATGGACGTCATGCAACGGGGCTATGTGCTGCATGACCGATTGCTCCGAGCGGCCAAGGTTGTTGTGACCAAGGCCCCTGAATAGTCCCTGCAGGATTCGGCTGCGGAAATTCGGTAAAAGTCCGCGCTTGAAGCGACCCCTGTTGGCCACATATAGACGTCAGTGAATAGAGCGCCTCGAGCGCGGATGGAGAATCTCAATGGGTAAGATTATCGGTATCGACCTCGGCACGACCAACTCGTGTGTCGCTGTCATGGACGGCAACGAAGCCCGGGTTATCGAAAACTCGGAGGGTGATCGCACTACCCCGTCCATCATCGCCTACACGGACGATGGTGAAATTCTGGTGGGCCAAAGTGCCAAGCGACAGGCTGTCACCAATCCGAAGAACACCTTGTTCGCGGTGAAGCGCCTGATCGGTCGTCGCTTTAGCGACGACGTGGTGCAGAAAGACATCAAGATGGTGCCTTACAAGATCGCCGCTGCAGATAACGGTGACGCCTGGATCGACGTCAAAGGCAAGAAGCTCGCACCGCCGCAGGTGTCTGCCGAAGTGCT
>SYFY01000211.1 GCA_005799745.1 Gammaproteobacteria bacterium | reverse complement strand
GTTTTTCAATTTGCGCGGCGCCAAGAAACAGCTTGGCTGGTTAACCGCTGAGGAGACCCGGGCTGTTGCGAAAGAGCTTGGCGTTCCTGAAGCCGAAGTGACACGTATGGAGGGTCGCCTGGCAGGGGCTGATGTCTCCTTTGAAGCAGATGACGACGACGATGATGAGCGCGCAGTCGCGCCAGCACACTATTTGCGAGCGCAGGACGCGGATCCCGCTGAAATTGTGCTTACGGAAGATGCGGAAGGGGACGATCTAGACCGGCTTAGCCTCGCGATGGAAAGGCTGGATCCCCGTGCTCGATCCATTGTCAGTCGCCGTTGGCTAGCGGATGAAAAACCCACATTGCATGAACTGGCTGCCGAATATGGTGTCTCCGCTGAGCGAATCCGTCAGATCGAACAGAACGCAATGAAAAAGTTGAAGTCCGTGATCGCAGCCTGACCCATGACATCGTTCATCACCGGGGCATCGTTTCAGGCACTGGCGGCTTCGGCTCTAGGTCTGACCGGTGTCATGCTCGGCGCATTCGGTGCCCATGGATTGGCTGCGCGTGGACTGACGCCAGCGCAGCTCTCCAGTTGGGATACAGCTGTCCAATACCAGTTGATTCATGCACTAGCGCTGCTGGCGACGTCTATCTGGCTACGACAATCAGGTCCTTCCGAACTCTCCATCAGCGGGATAGCCTGGGTGGTGGGTGTGGTGTTGTTCAGTGGCAGCATTTATATGCTGGTCCTTGGAGGCTCCCGCTGGATGGGGCCGATCACTCCGTTAGGCGGGGTCTCCTTGATCATCGGTTGGGGGGCATTGCTGGTTGCCGCCTACCGATCCTGACACGGCTTCCCTGATGTCCCTTCACTAATGCAGTTTCTATAGTGCAACTTCGAGGCCGGCTCACCGGCGCGCAGCGTCGTGCGCTGGACGAACTGCTGCCACTTTATTCCGCAAACTCTGAGGTGCTTCTCGACGCCGCTCAGCTGTTCGGCAGATCAGCGCCGTTAGGTATCGAAATCGGATTTGGAACGGGTGATGCGCTCATTCATTGGGCGACAGCCCAACCGGATTGGAATCTGTTAGGCGTCGAAATCTATCCGCCGGGTATTGGTGCATTGCTCAATAGAATTGAAGAGGACGGCGTGGAAAACGTTCGCATCGTCCAAGGGCGAGCGGAAGATGTGGTTGAGAAGGTCCTGTCGCGTGCGAGCGTGGCGGAAGTGCGGATCTTTTTTCCAGACCCGTGGCCAAAAAAACGACATCACAAACGGCGCCTCATTCAGCCCGCATTCGTTGAGCGGCTAATGGGACGAATGGCTGTGAATGGTGAGCTCCATTTCGCTACCGATTGGGAGCCCTATGCCTTGTGGGCGACGGGAGTATTTGCCGGGTTCCCTGAGCTTGCTCCTGTCGAAGCAGCGAATGCGCAGGATTTGCGCCCCCCGACGCGTTTTGAACAACGTGGACACAGGCTCGGTCATCAGATCTTTGAGTTTCAATTCAAGAAGCAGGGTTAGTCGGGCAATCGCCATTGCAGAATTCGCGACCTGTGCGCAGGCTTCGCTGGCCTTAGGGGAACTCTGGCCAATTCGCTCCTGCGAGTTGATCAGGTCGGAATCCTTCGGATTCCTCGCATTTTCCCTGCGTTTACACGGGCTTTGCCCGTGAATGCGCCTGCGAAGCACGCGCCACACACATGGAAAGTGGTGGTGCTTCCAGGCACCACACAGGAAGGTCTGACTAATCAGCCCTTCCCTAGAGAAACGCTTGCATCACTTCGTCAAGGTATCGATAACCTGTTGCAGTTGTGGCAATCCTGTCCGCACGGAGGAGACCTGCTGCAACGCCCTTCCCCCACTCAGGCTCTAAAGCCGAAGTCGTGAGGCCAGTGGCCGCTAACAAGTCATCGAACGCACATCCTTCAGGCAGCCTCAGTATGTTCAACAAGTACTCGAAGCGCAGGCGCGACGGCGCAACCGTTGTTGAGGTAGAGCTGCGGGGATCGGCCATGAAGATTCTTGGCTGCGCCGGACGTGTTGTCCTCCTCACGCTGCCAGCCCGGGTCAGTTTGCCGTGCGCGCCAGCGCCAATGCCGGCGTAGTCACCGAATCGCCAGTAATTCAGATTGTGCGCGCATGCCCTGCCGGGCCGGGACCACGCCGAAACCTCATACCGTTGATACCCCGCCGATGTCAGCAGCAAACGTCCCGCATCCTCCAGAGATGCCATCGTATCTTCGTCAGGCAGTTTAGGTGGCCGTCGAAAAAACTCGGTCTTGGGTTCTAGCGTGAGCTCATACCAAGAAATGTGTTCTGGATTAAGGCGTATCGCTTTGTCGAGATCTTCGATGGCTTCATCCGTGTTCTGCTCCGGCAGACCGTACATGAGATCGAGATTGATGTTGTCGAAACCGGCACTACGCGCGCGCTCAAAGGCTCTGACGGTCTCCTCAGCTTTGTGGATCCGACCCAATCGCTCGAGCGCCCGATCCGAGAAGGACTGCGCACCTAATGAAAGCCGATTGATTCCTGCCCGACGGTAGTCAGCGAAATCGTGGTACTCCGTCGTTCCAGGATTTGCTTCGAGCGTGACCTCAATCGGGTCTCCTGGCAGCGCAGAGAGAACCTGCTCGAAGGCGCGGGGACTGAACAAGCTCGGCGTACCGCCACCAAAAAAAACGGTGATCACTGTGCAGCTTTCGAAGTCTGTCGCTGAGGCTGAGATATCGGCTAGCAACGCATCAACGTATTCGGCTTCAGCGAGTGCGCCTTTGAGTGGGTGCGAATTGAAGTCGCAGTAGGGACATTTCTTCACGCACCAGGGAAAGTGCACGTACACACCGAGTGGCAGCGAATTCAAATCAATCTCCAGGGTGATTGATTTGTCGGAGCAGGTCCCGGCAGGCCAGACCTCGATGGCTGAGATTGTTCTTCACGATCGGGTCGAGTTCTGCCGCCGTTTTTCCGAGCTTAGGAACCAGGAAAAGCGGATCGTAGCCGAAGCCGTTTTTTCCCCGAGGTTCACGCAGAATTTCGCCACCCCATCGACCAGTGGCAATCAGCGGCTCCGGATGGTCGTGCCTGAGTAGGAACACTAGGCTGCAAACAAACCAGGCTTGCCGATTGTCTTCAGCGCGCATGGCTTCGAGAAGGTGCGTGTTGTTTTGTTGGTCCGTCGCGTCTGACCCTGCGAAGCGGGCGCTAAAAATGCCGGGCCTGCCTCCCAGAGCATGGACAACCAATCCGGAGTCATCAGCTAACGCCGCCATGCCTGATACTTTCGAGGCATGCCGGGCCTTGATAAGTGCGTTCTCAAAAAACGTCAAACCGTCTTCAGGCGGTGACGCAATGTTCGAGTCGGCAGGGCTCTTTAGAGTCCAGCCGGCGTTCGCGAGTAAGAGCTGCATCTCGCGGACTTTGCCTTCATTGCGAGTCGCCAGAATGACTGATGTCATTCTTCAACGAACATCTGTTGTTGGTGTTCGAACGACTGTTCTCTGCCGTCAGCAAAACGGACGTGAAAGCGAAAACGCATGGTCTCCTCAGGAGAGAAACTGAATGTCCCAACAGAATAGCGAGCGGGCAGTTCCTGGATTTCTTTAAGCGCGATGGTTTCGATTTGGCCGAGGAGGTTTTTAACCTCGACTGAGGCTTCTGTTGCCAAAGCTGTGTAGGGTGGCTTGTTACTCACCGCGGAAATGTTAACGAATCCCTTAAGCGGTGCGCGTGGGATGCCGTACTTCGCTGCCACTTCCGGATCGAGTGACATCGTTGACAACACGATGTAATGAATATCGATGTCCTCGAAGACCACTTTCAGTTCTGCGTGTGCTTTCGTCATCAGAAAGCACATCGTCAGCGCGAAGATCGAGCGGATCATTCGGAGCGTCCGATTCGATAAAACGCAATGGTTCCAAACAGGTTCGGCAGGCTATCTGCGAGCGCGTGTGACCGGTAATCAGGACCTACAACGAAACGCTCGATGATGCGATAACCTCTTTGGCGACAGAGCTGTTCAAAGTCGTCGAAAGTGCAAAGGCGGATGTTTGGCGTATCGAACCACTCATTTGGCAGTTGTTGCACCACCGGCATTCGTCCGCGGAAGCCAAGATAAAGCCGACACCGCCAATGCGCAAAGTTCGGGAAAGTCACGATGCACTCTTTGCCAATCCGGAGCATTTCGCTCAGGAGTCTATCAGGATGCCGGACCGATTGAAGCGTCTCCGTCATGACGACAAGATCGAAGCCGTCGTCAGCGAAGTCGTGCAGACCGGCGTCGAGGTCGTGTTCGATGACGTTAACGCCTTTGGCGAGACACGTCGTGATGTTGTTGGGGTCAACGTCGAGCCCGTAACCGTTCACACTCTTGTTGTGTTTCAACCAGGCCAGTAAATCACCTTCGCCACAGCCAAGATCAAGCACCCGTGCTGAGGGACTGATGAGATCCGCGATGATTCGAAGGTCACGTCGCATTGGCGTGAATCTCTTCATGTATGCGGCGAAGGTATGTCCCTAGAACGTCGAGGTATCGCGGCAAAGGCAGCAGAAAGGAGTCGTGGCCGTGCTCGGACTCGATGATCGCGTGACTGACATCTTTGCGGCTGCGCAAGAGGGCATGAGCGATTTCTTCGGAGCGTTCAACAGGAAACCGCCAGTCGCTGGTAAAAGACACCACCAGAAAGTCCGCAGTGGCGCGTGACAGAGCTGCGACCAGATCATCACCAAATTCTGCGGCCGGATCGAACAAGTCCAATGCCCGTGTCATCAACACGTAGGTGTTGGCATCAAACTGACGCGAAAAGGTCTGGCCCTGATAACGCAGATAACTCTGCACCTGGAACTCCACATCAGCGCCTGCACGCAAATCCCCCGACTTGATCTGCCGACCAAATCGTTTGCCCATGCCTGAGGCGGAAAGATAGGTGACATGGCCGATCATGCGTGCGAGCGCCAAACCAACGTCAGGATTTACTCCGCTGTCGCGATAGTGGCCATTGGCAAACTGTGGGTCGCTGGTAATCGCATGGCGAGCAATCTCGTTGAAAGCGATGTTCTGCGCGGTCAACTTCGGTGCTGCGGCGATCACTACTGCGCTTCGTACGCGGTCCGGGAACTCCATCGCCCATTGCAAGGCCTGCATGCCGCCGAGGCTCCCGCCTATCACGGCAGCAAAACGTTGGATGCCGAGATGATCCGCCAGACGCGCTTGGCTCTTTACCCAATCTTCAACATTAACGACAGGGAAGGTTGGACCATACATCCCACTGCCATCGGGCTTCATCGAGCACGGCCCGGTACTGCCGTGACAGCCGCCGATGTTGTTTAGCGCGACGACAAAAAACCGTTCTGTGTCGATGGGTTTGCCGCGTCCAATGCAATGGTTCCACCAGCCAGGTTTGTCGTCGTCAGCGCTGTGCAAGCCTGCAGCATGGTGGTGCCCAGACAACGCATGGCAAATCAGAATGGCGTTCGATGCTGATGCGTTAAGCGTGCCGTAGGTTTCGTACATGAGGTCGAAACCCGACAGCACCTCGCCACACTTCAGTGTGAAGGGATCCGCGTAGACGAATCGTTGCGGTGCTACAACCCCAAGACTGGTTCCGAGAAAGGCGGACTCTGCCAATTAGCCCAGCCCCAGGAATCGACCGAAAAGATCTTCAAGAATCATCTCGAGCATGTAGAGCGCCACAAGGGCCACCAAGGGTGCGAAGTCCAATCCGCCCATGGCGGGTAGAATCTTTCGGAAAGGACTGACAACAGGCTCGATAATCTGATCCAGTAAACGTAATGCCGGATGGAAGCTGCCTTGGGCGATAAAGCTGGCGATGGCAACGATCACGATGCTCCAGCGTAGGATGCTGATGAGATAGGTGACCGTCTTGAACAAGGCAACGCCTGCGATGGGGATTGCGTCCGTGCCGCCTGTTAACAGCCACACGAACGCTGCCTGAACCAGTAATGCGACCAAAATGGCCGCAAAATCCAGACTTCGATAACCCGGCAAAACACGACGAAGTGGTTTAAGGATGGGATCTGTCAGTCGAACGATCGCCTGCGATAGAGGGTTGTAAAAGTCGGCCCGAGCAGCTTGCAGCAGAAAACGAGCGAGGAAAAAAAACGTCGCCATCGTGGCGATCACTTCCAACAGGAATGCAAACGCATTGGCCATCAGTAGAGGTTTCCCCGGGTTCAGTAATCCCTGGCCAGTTCTGCAGAACGTTCGGCCGCTCCGTGTAGCGCGCGCACTATAGCATCGCCCACTCCGGCGTCATTCATGATCGAAAGCGCACGTGCGGTGGTACCGCCGGGCGACGTTACGTTGGCGCGGAGCGTCGCTGGTTCTGAATCGGAGCCGCGAGCCAACAAGGCTGAACCCACAGCAGTTTCGATGGTAAGCGCGGTGGCTGTCTCGCGATCAAGCCCGAGCTCCAACCCCGCTTTGATCATGGCCTCCATCAGGAGAAAAAAGTAAGCAGGACCACTTCCAGAAACGGCGGTCACGGCATCGATTTGTGCTTCATCCTTGACCCAGATGACTCGGCCAACCGACTCGAGCAACGCAGTGGCCTGGTCACGCAATGCGGGTGTGACCGCCGCATTGGCGTAGAGACCGGAGATACCAGCACCGACCAAGGCGGGCGTGTTGGGCATACAGCGAACGATGGGCTGCGCGCTCGAGGTACCGGCAAGGAGGGTTCGCATCGGGATGCCTGCGGCGATGGAGATCACAAGCTGCTTAGTGTTGATCGGCAGCACCCGCAATACGTCTTGTAAGACCTGGGGTTTAACCGAAACCAACACGATGTCCGCGCCTGCAACTGCCTGTGCGTTGTTTTCATACGTCTGAGCGCCCAAGGGTCTAAAGCGGTTAAGTTGGGCGGCCACCACGTCTGCGGCACGAATGCGTTCGCCAGGAATGCCTGAACGGATCAGTCCACTCACCAGGCTAAATGCCATGTTGCCGGCACCGATGGCGGCGATGTTGAGACCATCGAGAGGAGAGGCCTTCATGTTTGCGAATTCTCCTTGATCGTGTGACGCGGACCGAACAACGCCTGTCCGACGCGGACGAGTGTGGCACCACAAGCGATGGCCGCTTCGAAGTCAGCGCTCATTCCCATCGACAACGTATCCCAGTGTTGACCACCACGGGTTCGAAGTCGTTCGAAGACTGCTTGAAGTTGCGAATACCCGATTTGGGGCGTTGTTGTTTCCGAGAGTATGGTCATCAGACCTCTCAGACGTAGGTTTGGATACTTCTGGACGCGCGCCAATATCCCCAACATCGCAGCTTCATCGGTGATGGCAACGCCGCCCTTGGCGGTATCGCCATCGACGTTGACCTGCACGAGTACGTTGAGTGTCTTGTCAGAAGGTGTCTGTGAGCCGAGTCGGTCTACAAGACGCTCACGATCGATGGTGTGTACCCAGTGGAAAGCTTCGGCTACTTCGCGCGTCTTGTTCCCCTGCAGTTTCCCGATGAAGTGCCAGATGATGTCGAGATCTTTGAGCACCGCGATTTTTGGCAGCGCTTCCTGCAGGTAGTTTTCACCAAATGACTTTATTCCGTCTTGCCAGACAACGTGGATTTCTTCAGCGGAGCGCGTTTTGGTAACCGCGATTAGCTGCACAGAGTCGGCCTTCCGCTGCGCCAACTGCGCTGCTGAACGAATTCGCTCTGTTACGAGGGCAACTGGATTTGGGGTCGATGCTGACGACATGGCTTTGGTGTGACTGGCGGTGTGGACTACTTCGCAAATCCGGAGCCTTGAATGTAAATGCCCCGGCTCGCGCATGGTGCAGCCTGGAGGGAGATAATACTACACGGCTAGATTTAGGCTGTTTCGGCAGGTTTGCTGCGGTTTGAATGGGGTCACCCGCGTAACCCACAGGGTCATCCGACCGACCCAGTGACAAGGATCGCTGATGGATATAACCGAGCTTCTGGCGTTTAGTGCCAAACAAGGCGCATCTGACCTGCATCTCTCAGCAGGGCTGCCGCCCATGATCCGCGTCGATGGCGACGTCCGCAGAATTAACCTTCCGCCGCTCCAACATCGCGAAGTTCACTCGTTGATCTACGAGATTATGAACGACAAGCAGCGAAAGGATTACGAAGAGTTCCTTGAGACTGACTTTTCCTTCGAAGTTCCAGGCGTGGCTCGATTCCGCGTCAACGCTTTTAATCAGAACCGAGGTGCAGGCACCGTATTCCGGACGATTCCGTCCAAAGTACTGAGCATGGAAGACCTTGGCATGGGACAGGTCTTCAAAGACATTTCGATGGTGCCTCGGGCCTTGTGGTTGTGACGGGTCCCACAGGATCAGGCAAGAGCACTACGCTGGCGGCGATGATCGATTTCATCAATGACAGTCGTTATGACCACATCCTCACGATCGAAGACCCCATCGAATTCGTTCATGAGAGCAAGAAATGCCTAGTGAACCAAAGGGAAGTGCACCGCGATACGCATGGTTTCAATGAAGCACTCCGCTCAGCACTTCGCGAAGACCCCGACATCATCCTCGTTGGTGAAATGCGGGACCTCGAGACCATTCGCCTGGCGTTGACCGCAGCGGAGACAGGACACTTGGTGTTTGGAACGTTACACACCACATCCGCGGCAAAGACCGTCGACCGGGTCATCGATGTCTTCCCGGCAGCAGAAAAAGATATGGTGCGATCACAGCTTTCTGAATCACTTCAGGCCGTCATCTCACAGACACTGCTCAAGCGTGCCACTGGTGGCCGAGTGGCGGCGCACGAGATCATGATCGGTGTCCCTGCTATCCGAAACCTGATCCGAGAACACAAGGTCGCGCAGATGTATTCGGCAATCCAGACCGGTCACTCGGTAGGTATGCAAACCCTCGACCAGTGTTTGCAGGAACTGGTTGCGAAACGCGTCATTACGCGAGAAACGGCCAGAGAAAAGGCCAAGAGCCCGGAGCTTTTCTAGTGGAATTCGACAAACTTCTCCGACTGGTTGTAGAGAAAGGCGCATCGGATCTGTTCGTCACGGCAGGTAAGCCGCCAATGATCAAGGTCAATGGCGCGTTGCATGCGGTAGGACGCAATGTGCTCTCGCCTGAGCAGGCGCGGGATCTCGTTTACGGGGTTATGAACCGTGAACAACAAGATCAGTTCCAGGCTTCTCACGAGTGCAACTTCGCCATCAACACTTCGGGTGTTGGCCGATTCCGCGTCAGTGCGTTTTATCAGCGCAACCTTGTCGGGATGGTACTGCGGCGAATCGAAGTGAACATTCCCAAGGTCGATGACCTGGGTCTGCCGCAGATCATCAAAGAACTGGCAATGACCAAACGTGGACTCATCATCTTTGTTGGCGCAACCGGAACCGGCAAATCAACGTCTCTCGCGTCGATGATTGGCCATCGCAATGAACACTCCACCGGCCACATCGTCAGCATCGAAGATCCGATCGAATTTGTGCATCAACACAAAGGCTGCGTGATTACTCAGCGCGAGGTCGGTGTCGACACTGACTCTTTCGAGATCGCACTAAAAACGTGCTGCGGCAAGCGCCCGACGTTATCATGATGGGCGAGGCCCGGTCACGCGAGACCATGGAGTACGCGCTGACTTTCGCCGAAACCGGTCACCTTTGTTTGTGTACGCTCCATGCGAACAACGCTAACCAGGCGCTTGATCGCATCATCTATTTTTTCCCCAGTGATCGTCATACCCAAGTATGGATGGATTTGTCACTGAACCTTCGAGCGATGGTTGCGCAACAGCTTGTTCCAACCGTTGATGGTCAAGGTCGCCGTGCAGCTATTGAAGTCTTAATCAACACACCGCTTGCCTCCGATCACATTCGTAAGGCTGAAGTACATCTGCTGAAGGCCTTGATGGCGAAGTCGAGAGAACAAGGCATGCAGACTTTCGATCTTGCGCTCTATCAGCTTTATGTGGAGGGTGAGATCAGTTACGACGCAGCGCTCCTGCATGCGGATTCGCCTAACGATCTTCGTCTGATGATCAAACTGGGCGCCGATGCATCGCCAAATCCGATGGAGCGGGTCGAGGGTCTTCGGCTAGAAGAAGAGCCGCAGTCGAATCACTTCACGTATCGAAGATAAGATTCCGCGATGAGCATGGCGGCAACGCCGTGGCTCTTTTCCCAGTCACCCTGTGTTTGTGCGAGCGCTTCTCGGCTGGTGAGTCGCTCATCCGCAAACGTTGCCGGCAGACTAAAGCGCGTACTGAGATCACTCGCGAACTTTCGCGCCAGTGCCGACATGTCGCTTTCGGTATCGTCCATGTTGAGGGGCAGACCGATAACAAGCAGATTCACGTCCCACTCGCGGATCAACCCGGCAATCGTGGTCCAATTGGGCTTACCGTTGCGCGCGCGGATGGGGGGTAGTGGAGTTGCTGATCCGGTAACCGATTGTCCGATCGCAACCCCAATGGTCTTCAAACCGTAATCGAAGGCGAGCAGTCGAACCACCGAACCCGTGGCATCAACCATGTCCGATGCGGGTCGCCATCAGTCGCAGATCAATCCCGAGTGCCGCACTCGCTCTTGCACGTCGAAGGTCTATGGGGCAGTCGAAAAGAATCGTCCTGCTCGCAGGTGCAGTCAGCCATGCGTTCGCCTCGAGCTCATCATCCAGCTGCCCTGGACCCCAACCGGTATATCCGAGGTAGATCGCTGCGTGAGTGGGTGCTTCAAGACTGAGTGCCGCGGCAAGCGCGTCTTTCGACGTCGAAATCGCGATACCGGGAGCCGTTGATTGAGAACTCTCAAACAGCTGATCATCGCTGTGCAGGATGAACCCTTGTTCAGGTGAAACCGGTCCGCCTTCCATCACGTTCACAGCGAGCGCATCGGCGGGTGGCTGCAAGCCAACGCTTCGTGCCAGTGCTCGCGCGTTCATCTTGGCCTCTCGATTGACCATCAGCCCCATAGCGCCAGAAGCATCATGCCGGCAGAGGTAGATGATGCTCTCGCCGAAGTACGTACCCGCAAGCGCTGGTGTGGCGAGAAGAAAGTGATGGATGAGTGTTGGATCGCTCATCGCAGCGCATGTCCTTTGCGCGAGAATTTCCAGGTGCGAATGATCTCCAGCTGGTCGTAACGTTTGCGCATTTCGACGGGAAAGGGTTGGTAGGGAGCGGCCAAGCGGACGATTCGTTCTGCCGCCGCATCAAGCGGTTGGTGGCCCGATGAGGTGATCACGCGCACATCCGCCAAGGTTCCATCTTCACGAAGGACCACCAACAACCGGAGATCACCAAAGATCCCGGTGTCTGGAAAATTCGCGTTACCGATGCGCTCGACCTTCTCGCGCCACGTATTGAGGTATGCCGCTTCCGCAGCGCTCTTGGTGGACGCCTGTGTTAAACGGTGCGTGCGTGGACCGCGCGCCTGATCTTGATCTTCTTCGTAGAGGCGAGCCTCAAGACTTGCAATGTCATTAAGTAAAGACTCGTAGCTTTGTTGCTGAAGACTGGGCGTGGCCCCCTCTTCAAGCAACTGGTGAAGGCTGAGCTGATTCTGGTCGGAAGGCCCAACGGTACTGATGGCAGCGGTCGCCGTTCTACGGGTCTCAGCTGGCGGTGGTGTCTCCTGACGTTCGATTTGCGTGATGGTTGAGTCGTGGAAGGGTGTTCGTTCCCGAGTTGTCGTCTCTGCTGTCGAAACTAATGTACCGCTGCCTTGCTGGTTAGTTGCGGCGATGTAGTCGGCGTTTTCAGGTGCGTTGGGATCGTTGGTGACAGAAAAGGTGACCTCAATGCCCGGTGTGCGTTCGAGGTTCAAATCAGACGAAACACCTACACCGAGAATCAACGCCGCATGGAGGCTGAGCGCCAGGAACAGCGTAAAGCCGAGACGGTCTCTCGGCAGGATCGTGGGTCTAATCGTGGGTGATGGCATTGGCACGTCCACGATGGATCAGGTCCCCAGTTTGCGCACCAGCGTCTCGATGAGTGTACCGGCGATATCAAGACCGAATTGCGCATCCAGTTCACGAATGCAGGTCGGACAGGTGACATTCACTTCTGTGAGGTGATCGCCGATGACATCAAGCCCGACAAAAGTGAGCCCACGGCGCACCAGCTCAGGACCGATTCGTGCGGCGATTTCTTTGTCACGGGCAGTCAGCGGACGGCCTTCACCCGTACCGCCGGCGGCGAGGTTGCCGCGGGACTCGCCGCTCTTCGGAATTCGTGCGAGACAATACGGTACAGGCTCACCATCGATCATCAGAATGCGTTTGTCGCCATCTTTGATTTGAGGCAGGTAGCGTTGCGCCATCACCAACTCAGTTTCGCGGCGCGTTAACGTTTCGAGGATCACGTTGAGGTTTGGATCATCGGCACGCACACGAAAAATGTTCATACCGCCCATGCCGTCGAGTTTTTTCAGCACGACATCACCGTGTTTTTCATGGAACGCCTTGATGACCTCCATGGACCTGGAAACGATCAGCGGTGGACAACAATCCGGAAACGCCGTGGCGAAGAACTTCTCATTGCAGTCACGCAGGCTGCGTGGGTTGTTCACCACCATGGCGCCTGCCTCGGCGGCGCGTTCGAGGAAATACGTCGCGTAGATGTACTCCATGTCGAACGGAGGATCCTTGCGCATCATCACCACATCGAAGGATGAGAGCGAGTTGAGGGTCGCTTCGCCGAGCGAGTACCAGTCCTTCCCGGCCCGGGTGTGGTCGAGGGCGGCAGCAAAATCATCGCGCAGCCGTAACATGCGAGTGGATGCGACGGGCTGACCACCGATGTAAGACACGTCGTGCATCGTGAAGTAGCTAACGAGGTGTCCGCGCAGCTGAGCGGCGCGAATCATGGCGAGCGTGGAGTCCTTCTTGAGCGCTAGGCTCTCTAGAGGATCCATCAAAAATGCGAAGTGCGCCATCGTTTGGCCAGGCCGGTAAGAGGAGGGCCAACATAACGGCATGTGTGCTGTGCGGCAACCGAACTGAGAACTCTGTCACCACCGAGGGGCTGCTCGCTGGTCGGGTGAAGAGCCAGCTGTTACAAAGCGGACGTTCCGTAGGTCGATTTTTTCCAGCCGGAGATTTCGTAGGCGGTTAATCGGGAAGCGTTCAATGGAAGAAGAACTCAGGGGCGTGAGGGTATTAGTCATTGACGACAGCAAGACCATTCGGAGAAGCGCCGAAAACCTGCTGGTCAAGGAAGGTTGTGAAGTCATCACCGCCGAAGATGGCTTTGATGCCTTGGCAAAGATCGCGCACAGGAGATAAATACCAGGAGCATGCACGAGCGCTGGGCATTAGCCGTTTCCTCGGCAAACCCTTCCAGGAAAATGAGCTCTTGGCGGCGATTGATGAACTTGCAGAGCGGAGATAAGGGATGAGAACAGCGGTAGCCGTTGAATCTAACGAAATGGCTTGTTTGGTTTTACCGCTCGATGAGTGTGATCTACTCGTGCCAAACGCCTGTGTTGCGGAGGTCATGCCCTGGCGGCGCGTGAAGCCGGCGACTGGTTTGCCAAAGTGGTGCCTGGGCACGCTCGTATGGCGCAATCAGACCGTCGCCATCGTCGACTTTGCCGTTCTCTCTGGTCTACGTGACCAACCTCGATTGAATCGTCGAGCGCTCGTCGTGATAAATCGAATGACAGTGCGCGAAGGCGCTGCAATCTATGCGTTGGCATGCGCCGGGCTGCCACGAGTGTTGCGCACAACTGAAGAAGAACTACAGAACGCGCCAGCTCCCGATACACGTCAGGGCGCCTTGGCGGCGATTCGGCTCGGCGCAGAGACTGCGGTTGTTCCCGATCTGAAGTTCGTTGAGGACGAAGTCTGTCGTACCTTCTAAACCCGTGTCAGGGTGAAGTTTGACCGAGTGTCTTGATTCAGTCAGCCCAGCGCCAACCGTGCCTTAGCGCTGCGAGTGCAACCATCGGTGCTGTTTCGGCGCGTAGTATCTGTGACCCCAATCTAAAGACCTGCACGCCAAGCGAGTGAAAACGGCCGAGCTCTGCGGCAGACCATCCTCCCTCCGGGCCCACCATCAGCGTCGTTGGATGACGTGGAAGAGCGTCTGGAAACACATCGCCAGTCGGATCCAGAACAACAAACTGATGGGGTGATGATGCGTCACGAGCCCTGACAAGTTCGTCCACGTGAGTATGGCGCGAGAGTGTTGGGAGATATCGCGCACCACTTTGTTCGCAGGCCGCGATGATGATCCGTTCGAGGTGGGTCTGACGCCGAGACTCCTGCGAAACATCGTGCCGCACGCTGCAATAGTCGGAGTACAGAGGATCGATCGAGGCGACACCCAGCTCGACACATTTTTGAACTGATCGATCCAGTGCATCGCCCTTGATCAGCGCGATACCCATGTATACCGGGAGTGGCCTGGTGGCGGGTGGCAGCGCCGTAGCGATGCGTACGCCACTCTTCTTTTTGGAATGTTGCACCAGTGTACCTGCCCACTCCTCACCCTCACCATTAAACACCCGCACTGGATCATGCTGTTGGAGGCGTAACACACGGATCAGGTGGTGGGTCGTGTCATCAGGCAGCTCGATCTCAGTGCCTGAAAGGAGGCCTTCTGCAAAGCGGACGAAGACTCGGGAAGTGCGCACTACCCTCAGTCGAAGCGTAACGCGTCGACGATGCGACGAGTCGCGCCCCAGCGATTCAGCGTGTAAAAGTGAAAGCCAGGAACACCGGCAGCCATAAGATCTTCGCAAAGGCGTATACACACCTCGCAGCCGAATTCGCGAACAGCATTTTCGTCGCTCGCAATACTTTCGAGTTTTTTGAGCATCCAGCGGGGGACGTCTGCGCCAGCCTTTGCTGAAAAACGAACGATGCTATCAACTGTAGTGATCGGCATGATTCCGACGTACACGGGTGCCGTGATCCCCCGCTTTTCACATCGTTCGCGAAAGTCGAAATAGGCGTACGGTGTGTAGAAATATTGGGTGATGGCGCTGTCAGCTCCGGCAGCAATTTTCGCAGCGAAATAGTCGAGATCGGATTCTGGATTTGTCGCATCCGGGTGAACTTCGGGATAGGCGGCGACTTCAATGTGAAAGTAATCGCCGAAGTTCTTTCGGATTAAACGAACCAAGGCTTCAGCGTTTGCACTGCGGAGAGAACGGCCAAGACCCGAGGGCACGTCACCTCGCAGCGCGACGATCCGACGAACACCAATGTTCTGATAGCGCTGCAACAGCTCGACGGTAGTTTCTTCTGAGTCTGCACCAATGGAGAGATGCGGTGCGGCATCGAAGCCAGTGCTGCGCAGGGACGCTACGGTTTCAAACGTCCCCTCGCGAGTGGAACCTCCGGCGCCGTAGGTCACTGAGTAGAACTCCGGCTTCGACTCTTGCAGCTTCGGCACGACATTGTTCATGAGCTTCAGTACACCATCGGATTCGCGAGGTGGAAAAAACTCGAAGCTCAGGCGTGTCATTCCCAGTTACCTTCCTTCCATATCCGTGCGTGAGTTTTGGGTGCTTGGCCCTCAGTGTTTGGCGCGAGGTGCTCGCGCCAAACGATTTTTGCAAACGCTCCGGTTCAACCGCGTAAAGCTGCAGCCTTGTCGGTACGCTCCCATGTGAACTCACTTTCGGTGCGACCAAAGTGACCATACGCCGCAGTATTGCGGTAGATCGGACGCTTGAGATCAAGCATCGCGATAAGGCCGCGAGGGCGCAAATCGAAATGTTCACGTACCAGTTGAACGATGTTCTCGTCGCTGATCGTACCGGTGCCGAACGTGTTGATACTGATGGATGTCGGCTCCGCCACACCGATGGCATAACTAATCTGGATTTCGCAGCGGCTGGCAAGGCCGGAGGCGACGACGTTCTTGGCCACATAACGACCCGCATATGCGGCGCTACGGTCGACCTTCGATGGGTCTTTGCCAGAGAATGCACCACCACCGTGCCGAGCCATTCCACCGTAGCTGTCGACG
>SYFY01000210.1 GCA_005799745.1 Gammaproteobacteria bacterium | reverse complement strand
TTTCGGCATGGCCATCGTCGGACGAACTCTCGAAGCCCAAGGCTTTCGGGTGGGCATCATTGCTCAACCGCGCTGGAACGACACCACCGATTTCAAGGCTCTCGGTACACCGGCCCTCTTTTTTGGCGTGACGGCCGGAAACATGGACTCGATGGTGAATCGGTACACATCGGATCGAAAGGTAAGGTCTGATGATGCCTATACGCCCGGTGGTGAAGGTGGCAGCCGACCCGATCGCGCGGTTGTTGTGTATTCACAACGTCTGCGCGAAGCGTTTCAGAACGTGCCAATCATCATCGGTGGTATTGAAGCCAGCCTTCGGCGCATCGCTCACTTTGACTATTGGTCGGAGAAAGTGCGGCGCAGTGTATTGCTCGACGCCAAGGCTGATCTTCTCGTTTATGGCAATGCAGAGCGTCAGATCATCGATCTCGCCCATCGACTCGCAGCGCGGGAGTCCATCGTTGACATTCAGGATCTGCGGGGAACGGCGTTCTTACGCAACGCTCCGCCTTCTGGCTGGATCGAAGTCGACTCCACTCACCTCGACACACCGGGCAAGGTAGAAGCTCATCCCGATCCATATTCGATGACACCCAGCAACGCGGTGCAAACGAGCGAGCCCACGCAAGCCGACGACGTTGATGGCGTTCAAGTGGTGCGCTTCGTTCGTGATGTACCGGCCAGTCAACGCGACCAAAGCTTCATTCGCCTGCCTGCTTACGAAACGGTCCGTGACGATCCGGTCATGTACGCCCACGCCTCACGCATCCTGCATGCCGAGGCCAATCCCGGCAATGCGAGACCCCTTGCACAGGCTCACGGTAATCGCCTGCTTTGGATCAACCCACCACCGATCCCGCTGAAGACCAGTGAGATGGACCACGTCTACGAGTTGCCGTATCAACGTCGACCACACCCGTCCTATGTTGATGCGCGAATACCCGCCTATGAAATGATCCGCTTCTCCATCGCCATTCAGCGCGGTTGTTTCGGTGGTTGCACGTTCTGTTCCATTACTGAACATGAAGGACGCATTATTCAAAGCCGATCCGAAGCGTCGGTGCTGCGCGAAATCGAGACCGTGCGCGATACAGTGCCTGGGTTCACCGGTGTGATTTCAGACCTCGGTGGTCCCACCGCGAACATGTATCGTTTGGCCTGCAAGACTCGAGAGGTGGAAGCGTCGTGTCGTCGGCCGAGCTGCGTGTTTCCGGGCATCTGCCCAAACCTCAACACCGATCACACGCCGCTGATTCAGCTGTATCGCAAAGCACGCACTTTACCGGGCATAAAGAAAGTCTTCGTGGCGTCAGGGGTTCGTTATGACCTTGCGGTGCAATCACCGGAGTATGTGAAGGAACTCGCGGAACATCACACCGGGGGTTATCTCAAGATTGCGCCAGAGGCGTTGTCTGACGGGCCGCTCTCAAAAATGATGAAGCCCGGCATGGATGCGTACTACAAGTTCAAGGAGCTCTTCGACTACTACTCGAAGGCTGCAGGCAAAGAGCAGTACCTCATTCCCTATTTCATCGCCGCGCATCCGGGTACAACCGATCAGGACATGCTGGATCTCGCTGTCTGGCTCAAGTCCAACGGCTTTCGTGCAGATCAGGTGCAGGCCTTTCTGCCGTCGCCCATGGCCACCGCCACCGCGATGTATCACAGCGGTGTGAATCCGCTGCGCAAGGTCACGCGCGACAGCGAAGACGTCTATATCCCGAAAGGGGCTCAGCAACGACGCCTGCACAAGGCGTTTCTGCGTTACCACGATGCCAACAACTGGCCGATCCTGCGTGAAGCCCTCAAACGGATGGGACGAACTGATTTGATCGGCAACGGCAAGAAACACCTGGTGCCCACCTGGCAACCGCTCCGCACCGGTGGCGTCACCGCTGACAAAACAACCCACGCAAAACCCATCCGCACGTCGCATGCACGCGCTGAGAAGAATGATTTCAATCGCTCGCCCTCTCCTCGCGGAAAACCCGGAAGAAAGAAACCATGAGAATTCGGCCCCTCCTGTTGATCAGCCTGTTCATGAGCCTCCTGGGCGCCTGTGCACAACAAGCGGCCCCACCAACGGCAGATGCACCAGTTCCGATTGCTGAAGGTTGGAACAAGATGGATCCAGGTGGCGAAACGATGTGTTCCGATGGCTCGCCTTATTCCTTCTACGTACGGCCCGGCGATCCGCTCAAGCTGATGGTTTACTTTGAAGGGGGCGGGGGTTGCTGGTTTCGCAAGAATTGCGACCCAAGCTTGCAGCCCACTTACAAGATCAACCTCGCTGGCCAGAACCTCGACAACGCACGCGGCATTTTTGACTTCTCTCGAACCGACAACCCTTTCAAGGATTACACCGTTGTTTATGCGCCCTATTGCACGGGTGATGTCCACATTGGACGCGTGGACCAGGAGTATCCGCCCGAAAAAGGTCAAACGGGTTATCTGACGATTCGACATCGTGGCATGAACAACGCCGACGCCGTACTCGACTGGACGTACAAGAACGTGACAAGCCCACAAACGGTGTTTGTCACTGGCTCATCTGCCGGGTCAATTCCCTCTCCCTATTACGCGCTCCTGATCGGCGAACACTACGCCAAAGCCCGCGTCGTGCAGCTCGGCGATGGGTCGGGTGGCTATCGCCGTCGTGAAGGCGGGAATCTGCCACACACGCAGTGGAACACAGTTAAAGAAATTTCCAAGCAGCCTGCTTTCGCGGGGATGGACGATGAATCGTTCGGTTACGAGAAACTCTATACCGCTGCGGCTAAGGCGCGTTCGGACATTCAGTTTGCCACCTACGATGCCGCGGAAGACGCGGTACAGAAGCAGTTCCTCACGTTATCGGGCGTCAAAGACGTCAGCCTGCTCGAAATGATTACAGCGAATCAGAACGACATTCGAGCGGACGATCCGGACTTCCGTTCGTTTATCGCCGGAGGTGATTCACATACGGTGCTGATGCGTCCGGAGTTTTACACCTTTCGAGCCGGTGACGTTTCCATTCGTGATTGGGTTGCCAACCTTGCGGAAGGCAAGCCTGTGAGTGATGCGCGCTGCGCGGAATGCGGATATCCGGAGTTGGTGGGTGCACCACTCCCGGCAGCGATGTCGCCTTTGTGGAAGGAATGGGAGAGCAACAAACAAAACGTCAGACCATTCTGGATTTTCGACAACGTGGCCTATGTGGGTATCGATTGGGTCGCTGCCTACGTTTTGCGAACAGGTGACGGGCTTATCCTCATCGATTCGCTGTACGGCAAATGGGTGCCGGCGCTTGAGCGCAATCTGCGTGTGCTCGGATTGAATCCCAAAGACGTTAAGTACGTGCTAACGACCCATGGGCATTTCGACCACGCAGGTGGCGCGACGTATTTTCAACGGCGCTATGGTTTGAAAGTGGTGATGTCGGAGTCCGACTGGGCGCTCGCAGCGGAAGCGCCGGAGCTGCCGTACTTTGCATTCGATTTGCCGGCTCAGGATATCGTTGCGAAAGACGGAGATGTCATCACCCTTGGCGACACCACGGTCAGTATCGTTTCCACACCAGGGCACACACCGGGTGCCATCTCCTTCCGCTACAACGTACGTGACGGTGAACAAACCCATCAAGCCATCACCCTCGGCGGCGTCGGTCTTAACTTCGGTGGCGTAGAACGCACCGAGATGTACATCCAAAGCTACGAACGGCTGCAGGCTGCAGCAGAGGGCATCGCAGTAAGTCTCCCTAACCACGCCACCATGGGGCGCGTGTTTGAGCGACGCGATCTGCTCCGTAATCGAAAGGCGGGAGAGCCACACCCGTTTGTTGATGCCAATGGATACCGAGCCGACATCGCCCGGTTTATCGCAGCTGCGAAAGGCAAACTTGAAAAGGAAAAGGCGGGTATGGCAGAGGATGCCCTCACAACATTGACGAAAACACTCAAGCAATAGCCGCTTGATCCGGCGGGCGGCGTTCAGTTTCAATTCACCCTTCCCATCGCAGGCTCCAACCATGCGCGCACTGATCCTGACTTCGTTGTTATTCATCGCTCCCGTAGCACTGTCCCGGGACAAGGGCTCAATGCTCGACGGCACCTGGGTGATGAATCAGGAGCTGACGGAAGAAGTGCAACCTGAGTTCAAGAACTCTGGTCTCTTGGACAACCTCGGTGGTGGTCGCATGCAGGTCTCCGTCATGGGTATGCCGGTGCCAACGTCGGAGGCACAGCCGAGGCCGACCATCGGAACACCACGTGACCCAGATGTGCTCGCTTGCCTGGAGCTGATGCTGCATGACCAGGGTGACAAGTTCCTCGCCACCTATCAGAACGTCGGCGAAGAAGAATTCATCAAGGGTAACTTCCGTGGTCGCGAGTCGAAGTGGACCAACAAGTCACTGACGCAGTTCTACAAGACCACGGAGCGTAAGGTCACCAAGATTTACGAGATCCGCGCTGACGGGCGACTTCTGGTGACGGTGGAGATCAAGCCGAAGAAGGACAAGAAGCGCGTGTTCAAACGGGTGTTCGATCGCGCGACAGGTGAGGCTGCAAAGCCGGATGAGACCAAGGCTTCTTAGCCTGGAACCATCGTTTCCAAGAGTCGATCGAGCGACTTCTGAGCATCATCCGTGATCCCGGTGTGCACCGGGGACATCTGAATCACCGCACTGCGTGGAGCTACCAGCCAATTGAATCGCTCCGATTGACCGAGTTTTGCAATCGGTCCCGCATCATCTGATCCTGCACAAACGCCTGGAATGACCTTCAAGTATTCCTTCACCAGTTCGATATCTGCTCCAGGATGTAAGGCCTGAAGTCGCGCCTCATCCAGATCAATACGTGCACCAAGGAACTTCAGCGTTCGTGCATACAGAATGACGCCACAGTTAATGAACTCGCCCCGCTCAACACTCGGGACGATACGAATCACGGCATAGTCATACGTGTGTGTGTCGGCCATTTACAGCCTCCGTCACAAAGACCGCTGACGCAGCGAGTCGTTCTTCCAGAAATCTCTGATGCACCGCGCGTGCTCCAGCAGGGTCCGCCGTTTCCGGGTTCGAGGTGAACCAGTCGTCGGGAACAAGCTTAACGATCTTCTCGATGGCGTCTCCCTGGAGCAGATCACGGGCTGCACGATCTGCAGCTTCGATGCCCGACGCTATATCGAGAAGGACATGGTCCTTGATCTGCGGAAACGGATTACGAGCCTGCTCTGGATACTTCATCCAATCATGCTGATAGTAGAGCGCCGCACCGTGATCAATGAGATGTAGGCGACGATGCCACAAAATCAAATTGGTATTGCGCGCCGTACGGTCCACATTGGCGATAAACGCATCGAGCCAGACAATCATCGATGCAAGTTCCGGCGAGACGTCCTGGGTTCGCGCGGCATCAAAGCCAAACGCTCCGGGTAGATAGTCGAGGGCGAGGTTCAGTCCACCGCTGTTCTTCACCAGGCTACGAATCTCGTAATCCGGCTCGGAGCGACTGAGCACTGGATCCAAATTCACAAACACCAGTTCAGGAACCGGTAACTTGAGCATCCGCGCGATCTCGCCACCCAGCAGCTCCGCCGTCAGGGCACGCACTCCCTGGCCAGCCCCACGGAACTTAAGTACATACATTCCATCATCGTCCGCTTCGATGATGGCTGGAAGTGATCCACCTTCACGCAGCGGGGTGACGTAACGTGTCGCGTTAACGGTTCTCACATCAACTCGCGAAGCCCAGCGGCTACTACTTCACCCGCCCGTCTTTCCACGCCTGGATGAGATCTTCATACGCAACGGTCTCACCCTTGGGCTTTTCTTCGGCAAGTTTCGGCTGAGGTGCACCGGGTTGATCGAGCCAGTACTGCGCATCCCTCTCTTCATTGAGCTTCGGACCACAGTCGCCTTGCACGCCATGGCGCTCGATACGCGCGAGGATTTCATCTTGCTGCAGCGCGAGTGAATCCAACGACTGTTGCGCGGTCTGTTCACCACTCACCGCGTTGGCGATGTTGGCCCACCAGAGCTGCGCAAGTTTAGGGTAGTCGGGGACGTTGGTGCCCGTGGGTGTCCATGCGGTGCGCGCAGGGCTGCGATAGAACTCAACGAGGCCACCGAGACGAGGCGCTTCCGCGGTCATTGCTTCTGATCGCAGGTCAGAGTCACGAATGGGCGTCAGTCCTTGCAGCGTCTTGCGGAGTGACACCGACTTCGATGTCACGAACTGTGCGTAGAGCCACGCGGCCTTACGTCGTTCGAGGGGTGTACTCTTGAGGAACGTCCACGCACCCGTGTCCTGATAACCGAGTTTCATGCCCTCTTGCCAGTACGGACCATGCGGCGAAGGCGCCATGCGCCACTTAGGCGTGCCGTCTTCATTCACGACCGGCAACCCCTTTTCGATCATGTCGGCGGTGAAAGTCGTGTACCAGAAAATCTGTTGAGCGATATAGCCTTGTGCGGGTACCGGTCCTGCTTCCGAGAACGTCATACCTGCCGCTTCCGGTGGCGCGTATTGCTTCAACCAGTCGATGTACTTCTGCAACGCGTAAACTGCCGCAGGTCCATTGGTATCACCACCGCGCGTTACGGACGAACCCACGGGTCGGCAGTTCTCGGCGCGGATGCCCCACTCATCCACCGGTACGCCATTGGGAATACCTTTGTCGCCTGCACCCGCCATGGACAACCACGCATCGGTGAACCGCCAACCGAGAGAGGGATCGCGAACGCATTGAGTACGAGTTCTATCAGTTCTTGGAAGATCAGGGCGAAAGCATCATCCTAGCCAAGCGCACCGGG
>SYFY01000209.1 GCA_005799745.1 Gammaproteobacteria bacterium | reverse complement strand
TCCTCGAAGGCGAGGGTCGACTTCAAAAGGTCACGCATCCGGGACGAGTCGTACTCGTTCATCTGGCAACCGTGAGTTTCGATGAAGACCTTTCTGGACACGCTGACTACTGCCTTTTTTGATGGACCGACTAACCTTCTTCAACAACCATTTGGGGTCATCTGACGGGCGCGCAGTATAACGAGTCGGTCGTAATGTCGGACAATCCAGCTTGAATTGTGGCATCGGACCCCTATATAAGTGCGCACCGCTGATCCGGGCACCCCGGAAAAACCCCTAACCCACAGGTAATCATGGCCAAACGCGAAATTGCCGAGAGCATCTACCGGGTCCTGTTCCACAACCAGGGCCAGATTTACGAGGTTTATGCACAGGCGATCTATCAGAGCGACCTCTACGGTTTTATCGAGGTAGAGGACTACATGTTCGGCAAGAAAAACCAGATGGTCATCGACCCATCAGAAGATCGACTGCGCACCGAGTTTGAAGGGGTAAAGCGCAGCTTCATCCCGATGCACGCGGTCGTTCGCATCGACGAAGTCGAAAAAGAGGGCATTGCCAAGGTCAAGGACAGCAAGGGCGACAAGGTCACACCCTTCCCGATCCCGGTGCCCAAAGACCTCAAATAGCCGTTACAGGGCTGGATCAATACTGGTCCAGCAAAGGAAAAGCCCCCAGGACCGTCGTTGGTCCCATTGCCCCGGCTCGCTCAACCAAATCTGGATTGAGTTCGGACAGCTTTGAAATGCCATTCAGCGCGAGCGCGTTCTTGACCTCGTGTTCAATGATTTCAAGCGCTCGCACCACGGCCGGAGTACCACCGGCCGCCATCGCCAGACCTTCGATTCGGCCCATTCCCACTGCACTTGCTCCCAGACACAGTGCCTTCACCACATCCGCGCCGCGCATGAATCCACCATCGACCCAGACTGGAACTCGCCCAGCCACTGCGGCCACGACTTCCGGGAGCGCGTCGATGCATGCCCGGGTGTGATCCAGCTGCCGACCGCCGTGATTCGAGACGTAGACAATATCGACACCGAGATCGACACAGCGCCGCGCATCATCCGCCACGTTTACACCTTTGATGATCAAGGGAATGTTGAACTTCGACTTGATGTGCTCAACGGTCTTCCAGGACATCTTCGCCTGGGTCCCGAACGCCGGTGATCCGCCACGTCGCCCCGACGGCGGCGCGAATCGTTTGAGCAAATCCCGCTCGCGTCGTGAATACACCTGGGTATCCGCTGTCATGCAGAAGGCCGTATATCCGGCAGCGATCGTTCGCTCGATCTGAGCGTCGAGCCAAGCCTCATCCCCCATGAAGTAGAGCTGATAGATGCGCGGACCCGGCACCTCTTTGGCCAGGGTCTCGAAGTCGGGCAGACAGACGGAACTCAAGATCTGCAACACACCAAACTCTTGCGCCGCTCGCGCGACGCTGGCTGCTCCGCCTGCTTCAAAGAGCTGGATCGAACCAATCGGCGGCATCACGACGGGCAGGCGGACTTTTTGATTGAGTAACGTCGAGGTGACATCCACCTCGCTCACATCATTGAGAATGCGTGGTTTGAAGACCCAGGAATCGAGTCCGTAGCGGTTGCGATTGAGCGCGCTCTCAGTCTCAGCACCCCCGACCAGATAGTCCCAGACATGTTGGGTGAGGTTGGTCCGCGCTCGCTGGACCATTTCAGTAAGGGTTAAAAAGTCCTTCATGGTGTCTCGACCGCCTTCTTCGGATGACCCTGTGTGTGTGGTTCCCTAAACTACCGCCTTTCCCGAATGGAGCGAAATCCGATGTCCACCGTCGTTATTGTCGGCGCGGGCCATGCCGCCGGTCAGGTTGCGGCCAGTCTGCGTCAGGACGGCCACGAAGGCCCGATCATCATGTTGGGTGACGAGCCGTTTATTCCGTATCAGCGACCCCCGCTTTCTAAGCAATACCTCTCAGGTGAACAGGCCATCGACCGGGTATACCTCAGGCCGCAGAAGTTTTACGACGACAAAATTATCTCCGTGAGAACAGGCGTCACCGTGGATCTGATCGATCGCACGGCGAAAACCGTGCACACCACGGCAGGCGAGACGCTGGCCTACGACGACCTCATCATTGCAACCGGTAGCCGCGCGCGAAAACTCTCTATTCAGGGCAGTGATCTGAAAGGCATTCATTACCTCCGTACGGTTGCGGATGTTGATGCCATTCGCAGCGAAATGGGTACGGGCAAAAAAATTGTGATCGTTGGCGGTGGCTATATTGGCCTTGAAGTCGCCTCTGTGGCCGTCACTTCTGGAATGGAAGTGCATGTCATCGAAATGGAAGCCCGCATCCTCCAGCGCGTGACCACACCGGAGATGAGCGCCTACTACCACCAATTGCATACCTCGCGTGGCGTGCAGATTCATACCAGCACCGGCGTCAAAGGATTCACTGGCGAAAACGGCCAGGTAAAGGGGGTTCTCGCAGGCAATCAGACCTTTGCCGCGGATGTCGTCATCGTCGGCATTGGCATCATCCCCAACATAGAAATCGCAAAAGAAGCAGGCATCACTTGCGAAAATGGCATCGTCGTGGATGAATGCTGTCGCACCAACGATCCTCACATTTACGCCATCGGCGACTGTTCCAATCATCCGAACCCGCTCCTGGGCCGACGCCTGCGACTGGAGTCCGTTCCTAACGCCATGGATCAGGCGCGGGTTGCCAGCGCCAACATTCGAGGACAAGACAAAACCTATGCCGCTATTCCCTGGTTCTGGTCAGACCAGTACGAGCTCAAACTGCAGATGGTGGGTTTCTCGGCGGATGGTAATCAGCAGGTACTGCGCGGCGACAAAGCAGCCAATCAGTTCGCGGTGTTTTATCTCAAAGACGGTGTACTGGTGGCTGCTGATGCGGTGAACAGTCCAAAGGAATTCATGCTCAGCAAGCAGTTGGTCGGCAAAAAAGTCGACGCCGCAAAACTCGCTGATCCGGCGACGGACCTGAAAACCCTTTGATTTTCCCGGTCAATCAGGCGGTCACGACAATAGGTTGACCATCGGTGACGATGAGGGTGTGTTCGTACTGAGCGACGAGCACCCCCTTTGGAACGGAGAGTGTCCAGCCATCCGCCTGCTCTTCTACCCAGTTCGCCTTGTTGCTGAAAAATGGCTCGATGGTCAGCACCATTCCTTTGTTCAACGTTCGGCGTTCGTTTGGGTTATGGATTGGCACGTAGGAAGGGTCTTCATGCAGCGAACGACCCACGCCGTGACTGCCTAGATTTTCAACGATCCGATACCCTGCTTCCGAGGCCTTCTCCGATACCGTACGCCCGATGATGTTCAGCGATCGGCCCGCTCTGACCTGATTGATCGCCGCATGCACCGCTTCCTGCACAGCGCTGCAAATTCGGTGTTGTTCCGGGTGACCGTTGCCGACCACAAACGATTCACCCATATCCGCGACATAACCGTTTAGCTCAGCCGAGACATCGATATTGACGATGTCGCCGTCTTCAAGTCTGCGCTCACCGGGTATGCCGTGGGCCGCTTCCTCGTTGATGCTGATGCAGGTCGCGGCGGGGAAGCGGTAGAACAACTGCGGGGCGGAACGTGCACCACCTTGTTTGAGCGCTGAAGCACCGACCGCATCAAGTTCCGCCGTCGTCATGCCGGGTCGCGCTGCTTTCTTCATGGCGAGAAACGCCTTGCGCACCGCACGCCCGGCGTTCTGCAATCCGTTGATGTCCTGACGAGTTATCGCGTTCATAGGCTCATTGTAGCGCCATGTCTTAAACCTCGTGGACAATCTCCGGATCAAGGCACAACATTTCCAGACGCTCCATCAACCTCACGCCATGGCGACCAAGACCCTTGACCCTGTACTCGATACTCGCATCGCCGATAAGGCTTCTGCGGGAAAGGACTTCATCTATTGCGCCGTATGTTCGAGCGTGATCGGCCGTATTGCCGACAAAACCAGCATCAACGGCTCTCACGATCATGTTTGCACCAACCCTCATGGCGTGACCTTTCAACTCGGCTGTTGGACACAAGCCTTGGGATGCACGATTTCCGGACAACGTATGGCCGCTGATACCTGGTTTGCGGGTTTCCGATGGCGCCTAGCTTCCTGCGCCGAGTGCCGCAACCACCTTGGCTGGTACTTCGATCGTGACGAAGCCACGTACTTCTACGGTCTGATCCTGAATCGCATTCAGCAGGAGTAGTGCCGCACACCTTCGAGGGGGACGCTCTCCTATCAACAGACGGGACGCCTCAGGACCAAACTGGTAACGTTCTGGCATGAACAACGTGCACACCACCATCGAGATCGCGAAGGACTACCTCCACTTCGGCGCCGCCCATTTCACAATTTTCAGCGCCACCGAACGGGAGAATCTTCATGGTCACAACTTCTTTGTAACAGCAGACATGGACTGTACGGTTGGACCCGATGGTCTCGCCTTTGACTACAACGTCATCAAACAAGAGCTCAAAGCGCTTTGTGATCATCTTGATGAAAAAGTGCTGATGCCGGAGAAATCTCCCTACCTGCGTCTCGAACAGGAAGGCGCCTACCTCGTCGGCATCTTTAACGGCGAACGTATTCCCTTTCTCAAGAGAGACGTGTTGACGCTCGCTGTGAGCAATATCACCGTCGAAGAACTCGCAGGTCATTTCCTGCGCATGCTTCTCGCCACCCCACGCATCGCTGCGCTGCCCCTCCAGAAACTCTCCATACGCGTCTCCTCGGGACCTGGACAGTGGGCAGGCGCGCATTGGAGCAAACCATGAAAACCCTCGTGATTTCCGGCGCCTCGAGCGGGATCGGCCTACATACCGCGCGACTCTTCCTCGAAAGTGGTTATGAAGTGGTGAACCTATCGCGACGACGTTGCCCCCTCGACAAAGTCACGCAGATCAACTGCGATCTGGCTCTGCCGGGATTTATCGAAAACGCGGGCTCGGTGCTCCGGCCTCTGCTCGAGCGCTCCGATGAAACTGTGTTGATTCACAACGCCTCGCGCCTAACTAACGATTCATCGGTGGAAACACCCAGCAACGCGCTGCGTTCCGTGCTCGAAATTAACGTCGTTGCACCGAATAGTCTCAACTACTTCATCCTGCCGTTTATGCGTCCGGGATCGAGCATCGTCTATGTGGCCTCGACACTCTCGGAAAAGGCTGTGCCAGGCAGTTTCAGTTATGTCACCAGTAAACATGCGCAAATCGGCATGATGCGGTCACTCACCCAGGATCTCGCTGGCCGTGGCATTCACACCGCGGCGGTGTGTCCTGGGTTCACCGACACCGAGATGTTGCGTCAACACGTTCCTGCTGACGCCATGGATTCGGTGCGACGCATGTCCGCCTTCGAACGCCTGATCTCACCCGATGAAATTGCACGCACGTTATTCTTCGTTGCGCAAAATCCGGTGCTGAATGGTTCGGTGATCCACGCCAACCTCGGGCAAATCGAGAGGTAGCCCCATGAACGCGATTCGATTGTTGATTTCCACTCGAAAGGGACTCTTCACACTGCAGTCGGATGCAACTCGTTAACGGTGGAATCTTGGTGAACCCGCCTTTCTCGGTCACATTATTCAGCACACCATCGCCGATCCACGCAGTTCGACGATGCTGTGCTCTGCCAAGACAGGACACCTCGGGCCAACGATCTTTCGCTCGACAGATGGAGGCAAATCATGGAAAGAAGCAGAGAGACCTCCCGCATTTGACAAGGCCGCGGACGGGACGGCAGGTCGCGCCGTTGAACACACGTTTTGGCTTAGCGCCGGGCATGTGAGCGAACCTGGCGTGTGGTGGGCCGGTACATCACCCCAAGCACTCTGGACAAGTGAAGATGATGGTCGAACGTGGTCATCGGTGCGTGGCTTCAACGAGCACCCGGACTATGCCTTGCGCACTGAAGATCCCCAGGGCGGCACACCTGATGGGCCGGTACTGCATTCCATCCGCATCGATCCACGTGATGCCAACCACATGTACTTCGCGCTCTCCGGAGGGGGAGTGTGGGAGACACGTGATCACGGTGCGAACTGGTCGCCGATGAACGAAGGCATGGCGACCGTCATGTTCGATCCGGATGCACCGCCTTCAGCGGATCAACCCACGTCACTCAAGTGGGAGCCCATCGGTTCAACCCACGATCCACATTGCGTGCAGATCCACCCACAGAATCCAGACGTGATGTGGCAGCAGAACCATTGCGGCATTTATCGCCTGGAGCGACCGGCGACGCGTTGAAAGCGCGTGGGTCGTAACATGCCCGCGAACGTGGGTGATATCGGGTTTGTCATCGAGACCCATCCGAAGAACGCGGATGTAGCGTGGGTGTTTCCGATGGATGGCACTGACGTGTGGCCTCGAACGAGCCCCGATGGAAAGGCCGCGGTCTACGTGACCCGCGACAAAGGCGGAAGCTGGACGCGTCAAGCCAAGGGCTTTCCGGAGCGTGCGTGGTTCACCGTGAAGCGTCAGGCGATGGCGACCGATGGGCATGATCCGCTGGGTCTCTATCTCGGCATGACCAGTGGCGAGGTGTGGAGCTCCATCGATGAAGGTGAGCACTGGCAACAGATCGCCGCACATTTGCCAGAAATCTATGCGGTAGAAACCGCGCCTCTCTGATGCGGGTACTGATCCCTTCTCCCTTGCTGTCATACACCGCTGGGGCGAGACATGTCTCTGCCACCGGTGCAAATCTTGGACGGATGCTCGAAGACCTCGATCGCCAGTTCCCCGGCATTCGATTTCGCATGATCAACGAACAGGATCAGGTGCGACCCCACATGATCATCTATGTGCGCGGTGAACGAACCCGCGATATGACCACTGAACTCTCTGAAAATGAGGAAGTGGTCATCATGCAAGCGCTCTCCGGTGGGTGACAATGCAGATGATGATGGATCGAAGCCCGAAGAACGGATCACGATGAAATTCTCAGAAACTTCTCTCGCTGGCCTTTGGAAAATTGAGCTCGAACTACGCGAAGACGAGCGTGGATTTCTCGCCCGCACCTACTGTGATGACGAGTTCGCCGAGCACGGTCTCAATACACGCTGGCCGCAATGCAACCTTTCACTCACAAAGTCCCGAGGCATGCTGCGTGGCATGCACTTCCAGGCCGATCCATATCCCGAGATCAAACTGATTCGCTGCGCTGCAGGCGCGGTGTTTGATGTGTTGGTGGATGTTCGCCGTGACTCTCCTACCTTCGGCAAATGGGAATCGTTCGAACTCACTGCGCAGAATCGACTGATGCTCTATGTGCCGGGAGGCTTTGCCCACGGTTATCAGACCCTCGTCGACAACTGTGAGGTCTTCTATCAGATGTCTGAGTTCTACAAACCTGATCTCGCCCGCGGCATTCACTTCGCCGACCCGGATGTGGCGATTCGCTGGCCGCTCCCCAATCCGGTGTCATCTCCTAAAGATCTGACCTTGCCGAGGCTGCGCGACCTCTCGTGATAATCTTCCTCCGCGAAATCCGGGGGGTGTCACATGTTTACAGACTTCCATGAGCAACTGCTCTCCACGACCCATGGTCACGTGTATGCGCGCATCGCCGGGGAAGGTCCACCCGTTCTCTTGTTACACGGCTACCCGCAAACCCACGCGATCTGGCATCGGGTTGCGCCTGATCTGGCAGCAGCCGGCTTTCGAGTTGTTGTCGCCGATCTACCCGGTTATGGACGTTCGGCGATTCCTCCTCTCGATGTTGTTTCCGCTTTCAGCAAACGCGCCATGGCAAAAACGTTGGTGGAGGCGATGGCTTCCCTCGGCCATTCAACCTTTATGGTCGTCGGGCATGACCGTGGTGCACGAGTCGCGTATCGCATGACACTCGATCATCCCGAGGTGGTGCAGCGTCTGGTGACGCTGGACGTCATGCCTACCCTTGAAACCTTCGAAGGGCTTGGCCGTCTCGGTGGTATCGCGGCCTATCACTGGTACCTCCTCGCACAACCCTACCCGCTGCCTGAGACGCTCATTGGTCATGACCCGGAGTGGTTTCTCCGCTGGTCCATCCAGTCCTGGGCGGGTTACAAAGACGCATTCACGGATGAGGCGATCGCGGACTACGTCCGCAGTTTTAGTCAACCGGATCGATTACGGGCGAGCTGCAACGACTATCGTGCAGGTGCAACACTCGACTGCGAGATCGATGCTGCCGATCGCGATGCGGGAAAAAAGATCACCAGTCCGATGCTGGCCTTATGGGGAGCAGGTGTCGGCCAATCCGCAACGGAAGGCCGCATTCTCTCAACCTGGAAGCGGTGGGCGACTAACGTGCATGGTGAGGGGCTGCCGTGTGGGCACTTCATTCCGGAAGAAGCGCCAGAGGAACTACTGGCGAAGCTTATACCCTTCCTTTCCTGACACTATCGCTTCCGTTTCCAGGGTGGAATCTCATTCCACGCGAAAGGCTCAATACCCGCTTCTGTCAGCTGCCACACACTGGCCTCGGCCTTGCCTTCGTGAATCTCCAGAAATCCAAGGGTTCCGAACTGTGTGTCGTAGTTGTGCGGGTAGGTCGGTGAACCCGGATTCACACACAACGTGCCTTCAATCGTCATGATTTTTTCGACGTGGGTATCTCCTGAAACGATGACATCGGGCCATCGCTCTGGAAAAAACCGTTCAATCCATTTGGCTAGCGTGAAATTCGGCGGTCGCTCGGGTACCGGGATGTAGTGCGTAAGCCCCACCCACAAGCCTTCGATCTCCATCAACCACGCGTACTGCACACGTGGGTCTTGCGGCTGGACCGGACGCCCACCACTGCCATCTTCACCATT
>SYFY01000208.1 GCA_005799745.1 Gammaproteobacteria bacterium | reverse complement strand
TCCCTGGCCGGGCTTTTTTATACCGGCGGCACAACCGTCAAGTCGAAGGGCGTGATGCTCTCCCATCGCAATCTGATCGCCAACACCTACCACTGGCTCACATCCGCACCACAAGACGACACCGACGTGACGCTAGTCATGGCGCCCCTGTTTCATGCCGCTGGATCCAATGGTGTGTTGGCGTCGATCTGGACCGCCGGTGTGCAGGTAACACTCGGTATGTTCGATCCGAAAGCCGCACTCGAGCTGGTCCAGAAACACGGGGTGACGTTAACATTGGGTGTTCCAACAATGCTCTCAGCCATGGCGGAAGAGCAGATCGCGCGACCCCGGCAGGTGAAAACCGTTCGTGTGATTGCCCATGGTGGCTCACCCATCGCCACAGAAGTAGTTCGTCGGACGGTGATGGCCTTTCCCGGCGCAGAAATGATGCATGTCTATGGTGCAACTGAACTCTCGCCACTGACGACGGTCCTGCGTCATGAAGAGACGTGGCTCGACAATGAACGCGCTCGCTCATGTGGGCAGTCCATCATGGGTTCTGACGTGCGTATCCTGAATACTGCCGGTGTCGAAGTGCCTCGCCGCGAGGTCGGTGAGGTAGTGGTGCGCGGCCCTCACGTCATGCTCGGCTACTGGAATAAAGCCGAACAAACCGCGTCTGCCTTGAAAGATGGTGCCTACTGGACGGGTGACCTCGGTTTTATGGACGAGGGTGGCTTTGTTTACCTCGTCGACCGCAGCAAAGACATGATCGTCAGCGGTGGGGAAAATGTTTACTGCACGGAAGTAGAAGAAGTGCTCTACAAACACCCGGCTGTACTGGAAGCCGCTGCATTTGGTGTGCCCGATGAAAAGTGGGGTGAAGCCGTACACGCGGTGGTCGTGCCTCGGGCAGAACACAGCAACTTAAACCCATTAGAGATCATCAACTTTTGCAAAGAACACATTGCCGGCTACAAGGTGCCGAAGACGATTGATGTTCGTCAGGAGCCTCTGCCGAAATCGGGTCCTGGAAAGATACTCAAACGCGAGTTGCGTGCACCTTTCTGGGAAGGAAAGGATCGCGGTGTCAACTGACAACGTGTCTGGAATCACACTTAAACAAGCTTACGCACGAAACGGAGAATATTGATGTCTGCCATTGAAACCGCACAACAAACCTTGAGCGCCCAGATCGGCAAAGCGAGCCAGCCAACAGACTGGTTTGAAATCACCCAGGACCGAATCAACCTCTTTGCCGATGCAACGCTGGATCACCAGTGGATTCATATCGACCCCGAGCGCGCCAAGGCCGGCCCCTTTGGCAAGGCGATTGCGCACGGTCAGCTCACCATGTCGATCATGAGTTTTCTTCCCGGCGGTGAAGGCGTAGGTCTGCCACGCCTCGATGGCATGAAGATGGGTATCAACTACGGCTGGAACAAAGTGCGGTTCCCGACACCTGTTCCCGTGGGTTCCAAAGTACGTACCCGCGGCATGCTCAAAGAGGTCAGCGTCAAAGGTAATATGCTTGAAGTGATCAATGAGCTGACGCTGGAAGTGCAAGGTTCTGACAAGCCAGCGTGTGTGGCCGAGTCGGTGCTACGCCTCGTTTTTTGATCTGCTGAACGAGTGATTTTCGTGGCCTGGTGTTGTTTTTGGCGAAACCGGGCGTAAATTCCCCAAACCGGATAAATTCATGGAAATTGGCATCTGCGTAGCGTCCCATATCGGTGACATCGGCTATATCGAACGTGCTGAGGCGCTCGGGTATTCCCACGCCTGGCTCGCCGATTCGCAGATGTTGTGGTCGGATTGTTATGCAACGCTGGCGCTCGCCGCGACTCGCACGAAACGTATTCATCTTGGCACTGGCGTGGCCGTAACAGGTACACGCCCGGCGCCGGTGAATGCAGCTGGCATCGCGACGATTAATGCCATCGCTCCCGGCCGAACTTTTTTTGGTGTAGGCGCGGGCAATACGGCGATGCGAGTGATGGGCAAGGCACCTCATCGACTCAAGGAATACGAAGCCTATCTCGCGGCTATGCGGCCACTGCTACAAGGAAAGGAAGCGATGTGGGAGGGCAAACCCATTCGGCACGTCATGCCGGATAGAGGATTTGTGAACTTCGAAACAACGATCCCGATGTATGTCTCTGGCTTTGGCCCAAAGTCCCTCGCGATAGCAGGGAAGCTCGGTGATGGCGCAGTAATCGCCGCCGCGGCCCATCCAGCCGCGATGTCGAGCATCTGGCACATGATCGAGACCGGTGCACGTGAAGTTGGACGTGAGATTGATCGTTCAACCTTCAAGACCACAGCACTGACCACCATCGTTATCCTCAAAGACGGTGAGGCGGTGGACAGTGATCGCGTGAAATCCCAGTGTGGCGCCATGGCGATGGCCGCGGTGCACTACGCCTACGATCAGTGGCGTAACTTTGGCTTTCAACCGCCTAATGCGTTGGCTGGTATCTGGCAGGACTACACCAGGATGATCGAGAAGGTTCCCGAGGATGGTCGCCATCAGCGGATTCATGCCGGTCACAACTGTTGGGTTTTGCCAGAAGAAGAAAAGTTCCTGACACCTGAAGTGATGCAGGCCAGCAGCATGATCGGCACCGCAGCACAGCTGCGCGAACGACTCGCCGGACTTGCTGCATCGGGCCTGCATCAAGTGATGATCCTGCCGAATTTCGATACCCGCTTCGACGTACTGGAAGATGTCGCTCGGGAGTTGATCGGAAAGACATGATGTTCACTTATTTGAATCCGACGGTTCGTAACAAACTTATCGCTGACGGCAAGCTCTGGCGGATCGACGCCGAAGGCGCGCGTGTCGATACGAACGCACCCATTGCTCCCGGTGCACGCGCGATCAATCTACTCGGTCCAATTCCTCTGCCTGTAGATCTGCCTGGTGTGCACATCACGGTGCAGTGGTATGCCGCGGTGCGCAGTACAGAGCTTGGTCAGGTGGAGATGCTTGCAAGTGAACTCCGCGAACGGGGCGGGCAACACCTGTTCTCCCATCTTGCTTCGTTCATGACCGTGAACAGTGTGCTCAAGATCGGTAACCCGGGTGCTAATCCGCTCCTGCGGGTGCACTCGAATTGCCTGACGGGTGATGTCTTCGGCTCGGAACGTTGTGAGTGTGGACCACAGCTGCATAGTGCCATCGGGCGAATCGCTGCTGACCCCCAAGGCGGCTACCTTGTCTATATGGCCGGTCACGAAGGACGGGGTATTGGTCTTTGGGCCAAGGCGGCGACCTATCTCCTGCAGGATGGCGGTGAAAACACCTATCAAGCGAACCGCTCGCTGGGTTTGCCCGATGATTCCCGTGACTTCAGCGATGCGGCTTCGTTAATCAAACACTTCGTTGGCAACGTGCCGATGCGTCTGTTAACGAATAACCCGAAGAAGCTGACCGATCTTGCCGAGCACGGGCTCAACCAGATCGTCCCCGAGAAACATGTCGCCGGCGTCAGCGACTGGAACCGCCGTTACCTGCACGCCAAGCGCAGCTGGGGGCATCAGATGTCTGAGAAAGACATCGAGTAATGTGAGTTGCGCCAACGAAGGTGATTCGTGGCGCATGCTCAAAAAACCTGAGACCAGCTGAAGAGCAAGATACCGATCGCCGACAGGGCGCACAGCCACTGACCCGACACGCCGATACCCTGATTCGGTAATCGTGTCGCGACAAAGCCTGCAAGACACCCGTAAAGGAAGCCGAACAGGTGGCCGAAGAGATCGGTGTTCTCGCCGCTCGTACCGGTCATGGCGATCATGGCGATTGCGGCGAAAGCGGGAGCAAAGCGACGCCTGCGATCGTTGCTTGCGAATGCGCCTCGCAACCAGGCGTAAATCCCGACCAAACCTAGAGCGGCGAATACGGTGGTTGATGCTCCGATGGCGCGAAAGCCATCCGCCTGAATCAGCGCGTGGGTCATATTTGCGGCGATGGCGGCGAGCAGGGTAAACAACCAGCCAACACCGCCTCCGAGCCAGCGCC
Source organism: Gammaproteobacteria bacterium (assembly GCA_005799745.1). Taxonomy (GTDB): domain Bacteria; phylum Pseudomonadota; class Gammaproteobacteria; order Pseudomonadales; family Azotimanducaceae; genus SYFY01. Next base: position 5,511 of record SYFY01000208.1, on the reverse strand, counting down.
CCAGGAGATAACCAAAGAGCCCCCCAAACAAACTGTTGGCGGCGATATGCGCGAGATCTGCATGTAGCGTCAAAGCGGTTGCCGCGAGCCACCAGGCACCCGCACGAAAAGCAGTAACGTCAAAGGCCCCAATCTTGCGAAGTGGTTCCGTAAGGAACACGGACTCGATCCAGGGTCCTGACCAAATCACGATCAGAAAGCCGGCAACGGCCCACCAGCCGTTGCCGGTTTGAAGATCAGTCGGTGGGGTCGGTGGTGGTTGGCTGTTCTCTTCTCGATGCATCGCCAATTCACGGCGCGCTTCGAAAAGATCGCGTTCGCGCACCAGCAGATGCCACACACCTTCGACCCGATGGGTACGACATTCGATCTTTCGCGCTGTGAGTACCAGGGCGCACTGATGCGCCACGCGGCCATCCAGTGTCTGCACCACACTGATCCAGGGCTCAGGGACAGGAACGATAGGGATGGGAGGCGGATCAGTAGGCAGCATGTGTCAGACCGTCAGCAGCAGCGCGCTGCGAGCGACTTCAGGTGTTCGAAAGCCCCTTGGTATAGTGCGGATAAACCGGTTCCCAGGAGAATTCGCATGCCGTTGATCCTCGCCCTCGCAGCATTGTTGTTGATGTCTTCTGTGCCGATCAGCGTGGTTGCCGAAGAGGATACCGAAGCGCAAGTAACCAATGATGCCTCACTCGATCGACGGATTTGCCGGCGTGTCCAAGTCACCGGCAGTCGTATGAAAGAAAAAATCTGCCGCACGGAGCGGGACTGGGACCAGATCACCGAAGAGAGCAATGAGACTGTCGGCCGAGCGCGGGAGAAGGGCAACAACCCCAACCAGGAAGGATGACGCACTGCGAGTGCAGACTTGGTTCGCAGGTCTGTACCTTTCGTTGTCGGCCTCAGGTCATCTGCTCGGCAACACTGCTGATGTCATCCCAGAGGTGCGTTGTATCGTTGAAACGCCGCACCAGAATTTTTCCCATCGTCATCACGATATGACTGATTGAACCGTTGTCGCAACCGTTGAACGCAAAGGGGCGGGCGCCGGTTGCCGTCGAAAGGACAGATCCCACGACACCACCATGAACCACCGCAGCGACGAGTTCATCCGGGTGTTTGGCGTGCATACGGCCGAGTGCTCGCATCAATCGACCACTCAACACTTCATGTGACTCGCCGCCAGGTATGGCATCCCAGCGTTGTTCCTCCTGCATACGCAAATAGATTGGATCCATCTGCGCTGCCTTGATGCGCAGTACGCCGCCCTCCCATTCGCCGAGAAAAACCTCGCGCAGGTCCGGATCAACGATGGGTGTCAGACCCAGATGACCCGCGAGGGGCGCTGCGGTTTCTGATGTACGCCTGAGGTTTGAGACATAGATGGCGCGAATCGGATTACCCTTGAGCCGTTCACCCACACGCACCGCCTGTTCGCGACCGTTGGGATGCAGCTCAGGGTCACCGTGACCCATCACCAAGGGGAAAGGGTTCTCTGCTGTCGCGGCACGGGATTCACCGTGGCGAATCAGCAGGATTTCCGTCGCGCCGGGTGGACGTTCAAATCGCTTCTGTCTGTACTCGGTCTGGCCCATGAGAACTTCGATCCGGGGTGGTTTGTTCCGGCGGGCACGATACCAGCGGCCCTCTGAGCGTGGAACCGCGATCCTTTTCCATTTCCGCTCTTGTTTTCCGCGTTTGCTTTCCGGCCTTGCTCCCGTCTTTCCGGTTGCGACGAAAAAATGGCAGGATGGCTTTTGACACCTACCAGGAGCTGCCGTGTCGATTCTTGTTTATGACCATCCCCTTTCCCCTTATGGCCAGAAGGTCAAAATCGCGCTGCTCGAAAAGGGTGTGAAATTTGAAGCCAAATTGCCGATGGCGATTGGCAGTGGCTCATCCGAAGCGCCGTTCCAGAGTGCCAATCCCCGGGGTGAAGTACCGGCGCTCATCGATGGTGATGTGGCAGTTTACGATTCGACGGTGATCATCGAGTACATTGAAGACAAGTGGCCGACGCCAAAGTTATTGCCGGATGCGCCAGCGGAGCGGGCGAGGGTACGGATGCTCGAAGACGTGATGGATACGCATTTTGAAGCGATCACCTGGGGCATGGGCGAAGTGCGTTACTTCGGTCGTGGTGCAGGTCCTGTAGGTGAATCCCTCTATGCCAAAGGCCAGGAACAGATTCGTGGTTGGTATCGCTGGTTAACCAGTCAGTTGGGTGACCGAGCGTGGTTCAACGGTTCAGCGTTTGGTTGGGGTGATCTGTGTCTAGCCCCGTTTGTTAACGGTGCGGCGGGTTTTGGTGTTGCACCGGACGGCAAACTCGGTGAGTGGCATGCACGCGTGAATCAGCGTCCGAGTGTTGCCGAATGCCGCAAGGCAGCGGAAGCGGTGTCATTCTCCAATTCGAACATCAGCCTCGATGCGGTGAAGCAGGCCATGGACGCGGGACTCTTCAAGCGGGAGTATCGTGACCATCGACTCGAATGGATGATCAAGACCGGTGGCCTCGATGTGGTGATCGATGGGGTGGCCAAACAGAATGTGAGGTTCATGCATGTCTTTGACTGAGGGAGCTTTGACAACGACGCTGACGGGAGAGGAGATCGCACACTACCGGCGCGAGGGTTACGTGATCTGCCATACCCTGTTCACCGCCGATGAAGTGAAGGCGTGGGATGAGCGTTTTCTCGAATACGTCGAAGATCGTCTGGCGCGGTGCGAAGGCCTGCAGATCATGCGGGATGTGATGGTGGTGAAAGGCGCGGTGGATCCACGCTCCGCGGTGCATGCTGTCAACAAGCTCTTCTGTTTCGAAGAAGACCCGGTGCTGATGAGCTACGTCAACCACCCGGCGATGCTGCGGCGTGTGCGTCAGCTTGTTGGGCCACGGCTTCACTCCGTTTCCACCAATGTCTTCAACAAACCCCCCGAGGTAGATGGGCGTCACCCCATGCACCAGGACCTGCGTTATTTCCGGGCGCGACCTGCAGACATGATCGTGGGCACGTGGACGGCCGTGTATCCGGCAATGCGGGAAACGGGTTGCTTAAGTGTATTGCCTCGCTCACACCTGCGCGGCTCCCTCGAACATGCGTTGCCGGATTGGGAATACGTCAATCACGGCTTCTACGCGGTGAAAGATGTGGATTATTCAGAACGTGTGCACGTGGAGCTCGCGCCGGGCGATACGCTGCTCTTTCATCCATTGCTCATCCATGGTTCTGGACATAACAAGAGCAGCAGCTTCCGTCGAGCGATCTCTACGCACTACATCAACGATGAAGCGCGAGCACCGGATGGGAAAGAGTGGCGTGGTAAACCGACGGTGCGGCGAGTGCCCGACTAGAAGTTGTGTGGGAGCGAAGCCGCTCCCACCTGATGACACCTAGATTGCTTTAGCGCCCACCCTGCCCATCGTCCACCTTGACGATCGACCCCGTCACCGCATCACTCGCCGAGCTGCAGAAATAGAGCAGCGTTGAATCAAGCTGCGCAGGATCACAAATCCGTCCACGTGGGAACGCACGAGTGATATCACCCATGCGGCTGACCATGCCGTCCATCATCTCGGAGTGGAAGGCACCGGGCGCGATGGCGTTGACGTTGATGTGGTACCGCGACCATTCGACGGCGAGACATTCCGTCATGCGCGCAATACCGGCTTTGGTGATGGAGTACAGCGCTGCGCCATTGCCGTCGTAACGGAACCCGCCGACTGACGAGATATTCACCATACGTCCAGGCTTCTTCGCGGCGATCAACCGACGTGCAACTTCACACGACAGCACGAAGGGGCCACGCAGGTTGGTGTCGAAGACCTTGTCGATGAACTCGTTGGCCATCTTGTGAGCGCGCTGTGCATCGGGGATGCCGGCGTTGTTGACGAGAATGGTCACGGTGCCAAACGCATCTTCTGCAGTTTGAACCGCCTTGATGATGGCGTCGTTGTCGGTCATGTCGAGCACCAAGGGCAAGGCGGTGCCCCCGTCCTTCTCGATGACCGCCTTGAGTTCATCGAGCCGCTCTTTGCGTCGTCCGGTTATGATCACCTTCGCTCCGACCTTGGCGAGCACCTGGGCGAATCGCCAGCCGAGGCCCGAAGTGGTTCCGGTAACCAACGCCACCTGGCCGGTGAGGTCGAAATTGATGTTGGGCAAGGCGTAGTCGGTCATTGCGGAAGTTTCCTGTTGAGTTGAGCGAGGTGGAGAGTTGAGCGCAAAGGCAGTAGGCCGTCAATTCGGGACGGAACATCTTTGCACCGAAGTGGAGGCCGTCGCCGCCTCCTGCATTTCAAGTACACTCGCCGCCCATGTTCTTGTCCCGCCACCATTCGCGTCCCGTCGCACTGATTGCAGTGTTGCTGAGCTTTCTGCTCGCAGCCTGTGAAGAGGAACCGCGCCGTCGTGTGACCTCGGAGCCCGCACGTGAACTTTCTGCGTTGCTCTACGAAGGCAAGACCTCGTCGGACGTCGATGCCAAGTCGATTGAGACGCTGCTCGGGGATGATCTGCGGCCCGGTCTCGAAGCGACGCTGATCAAAGACCCTGACGGTACGATGCTCGTCGTTTCTGCGAGGCTTGCTCTGCTAGAGCCTGGGCTGCGTGGCGTGACGGCCGATAACCCCGAAGGTGCTGTTCCTGATGACATGCTGCGTGACGATGCACTGGCACTGCTGATCGGTAGCGGATTCGTGAGCGAGCTGATGGCGTTGTCACCACTCGGACTCCTGCAGGTCAACGGTGAAGTGGTGAACCGTATCGAACGACATGGTTATACCCGCGTGCTCGGGATCGCGGATCAACGTATGGGCGTAGTGGGACATCTGCAATATGAACGAGGTTTGTTTCATTCGGCGCTGCAGGTGGGTCCAGGAGTGATCGAAGGCGGAAAGGTCGATATCTCGCCGAGAGATCTCGAGCGTCAGCCGTTCTTTCGCTCCCTCGTGGGAACCTGTGCTGATCAATCTATCTTCGTGACCTCATTGTCGCCCATGCACTTGCATGCCATGGGTAACGCATTGCTGAAGTTCGCGGCGAAGAAACAGCTCACCTGTGATGAGGTGGTGAACCTCGCGGGAGATCGCGAGGCCATCATGGCACTGCGATTTGCCGATGGCCGTGTGCTCTTCATCGGCAATCCCCGCACCAGTCGATCGGCGGTGGTGACACTCGAATCAATCCCCGCCGCTTAGCATCCGTCGTTAGCCCTTCTTTTACCCTTTGGAGATCTCGATCTCTTTCGACGTGATGAACTCCAAAAGTACCGGTTGTCCGGCTTCGGTGGCAGCGATGCCGCGTTTGAGCGCCGCGACAATTTGATTGGGATCCGTCACCCGTTCGCCATAGCCACCAAACGCTTTCGCCATATCCGCATAGTGACCAGAGATGTCAGTCGAACGATACTTCTCTGTGGAGATCTGCATGATCGGCAATTCAATGGCCATGGAGAAGTTGTTGAAGAGGATCGACAGGATGGGAATGCGCTCGCGTACTGCGGTTT
>SYFY01000207.1 GCA_005799745.1 Gammaproteobacteria bacterium | reverse complement strand
TGGGCATGACCGATGAACTGAACATCGGTCACTACTTCAAACGCCTCACGGTGATTGACACCCTTTTCGGCAATGTCGATTTCCACTTGAAGCGATTCGGCGCGCTTTAAGCGATGGCCATCCCGGACTGGTTCTTCAAGGCGGTTGATCAGGAAGCGGAAGAACATACCGTTGAGGTAGACGATTGTGATGTCGTCTACCGCACCTGGGGTGATGCAACAAAGCCGGGCCTGCTTCTGATTCATGGCATGAATGCCCACTCGCATTGGTGGGACTTCATCGCGCCACAACTGACTGATCGATACCACGTTGCAGCGATGGATCTCACTGGTATGGGGGATTCGGACTACCGCTACAGCTACGAAGGCGCGACCTACGCCGAGGAGATTCGCGGCATCTGTGATGCAGCGGGTTTCGATAACAAGGTGATAGTCGTCGGCCATTCCTTTGGCGGCAACATGTCGGTGAAGGCTGTAAATCTCTTTCCGGATCGATTTGGCGCTCTGATTCTGGTGGATTCAGGCATCCGCCATCCCGATGAGCCCGTTCCGAATCGTGCCCCCATGGGTGGCCGCGTCAAGGTCTATCCAAATAAACAGGAAGCGCTAGGTCGATTCCGTCTGTATCCACCGCAGCCTTGCGACAACGCCTACATCCTCGAATACATCGCGCGGCATTCGTTATTGTCGGTGGATGGGGGATATGCGTGGAAGTTTGACGAAGACCTGCTGCATACCCTCAAGGATGCGGATCGGGATGCGGATGACTATCGCCGCATCAAGTTGCCGTTTGGCCTGATCTATGGCGGACGCAGCGAGCTCTTTCCTGAGTCAACCTTGAAATACATGCGCGAATTGATCCCTCAGGATTTCCCCGCGACCTGTATCCAGAATGCGCAGCACCATGTGTTTCTGGATGAGCCAGAGGCGTTTGTGACTGCACTTCGCGAGATGTGTCAGAAGATCGCCTGACAAACATGCTGAAGGAAGGCGACAAAGCCCCGGATTTCACGCTGTCTAACCAGAAGGGTGAGGCGATCACTTTGTCGACCGAACTGGCCAAAGGTGAACTCGCGCTCTACTTCTACCCTGCAGACTTCACTCCTGTATGTACCGCAGAAGCGTGTGCGTTTCGGGATACATATGCTGACCTTCAAAAAGCCAATGCCAACGTGATCGGCATCAGCCCTCAGTCGGTCGACTCCCATCGACGGTTCGCGGACGCGTTCAACATCCCCTTTGCACTCCTGTTTGACGAAGGCAAAAAGGTCATCAGGGCGTATGGTGTGGATGGGCCGCTAGGATTTGGTGTGCGGCGCGCGACATTTCACATCGGCACGGACGGTGTCATTCGCAAGCGCGTGGTATCTGATCTGTTTGTCGGCGGACACCTGTCGCTGGTCAAAGATCTCGCCGGGTCAGTAAAGCCAACCTGAAGATCAGTTCACGCAGCTAACACCGCGAGCACGGCGGGAAGCCCTTGCGCAATTCGTGTCCACTGCTGCTTCGACGTCACATGCCACACTTCGCCACTGTCTGTTCCTGTTAGCACATCACCCGGTGAATCCGGATGTACGCTGAGACCGTGGAAGTTGGTTGGTGAGGGTGAATGGGCGATGTCACAGAGTGATCGCCAGGTTTCTCCACCGTCAGTGCTTTGCAGCAGCATGGCCTTCGCACCGTCATCTTCCTTCACACTCGAAAATGCAGTGGGCGCACAGGCGACTGTCAATGAATACGGTGCGCGAGAGTCGACACACATAGGGCGGGAATAACGTGGTGTGATGCCTTTCCAGGCGTAGGACCAGTTCCGGCCGCCATCCGTCGAACGAAAGACACCGGCATTGCCTTCTATCATCGGTGCGACCCCATCGAGTCGCCCGTAACCGGTGCTGACATAAAGCACGTTGGGTTTCGCGGGATCGGGAAACAACATGTGAATGTCAGGGTTTCCGCCTGGCAGAACGTGGGTCCACGACTTGCCACCATCTTCCGAGAACACGACGCCACCGACTTCCACGCCTACCCACACACGATCCGGATTGATGGGATCAACGACGAGGGCGCGTGCTCGTGCAGCCATACGGGGTTCAACAGGGATACACCAATCGGTAGCGCCCGAAACTGCGTGAATCGATTCGACGGCTTGCCAGGAGTTGCCGGCGTCGGTGCTTCGATAAAGCCCAGTGGGTTCGACCGCCGCGTAAAGTGTTTGGCCATCGACCGAACCACGGACTTGCCAAACGGTTGCCGTGGGAAGGCTGCTGCTAACCCAGGTCGTTCCGCAGTCATCTGAAACGTAGAGACCGCCTGAAGTACCGGCGAATAGGCGACTGCCGATCCTGACAAGTTCACGAACACCCTTAGCGTCGAGCACGGGTGAGGCTTCGCCGTTGTCGATCCTGAAGAGTCCGCGTGTGGTTCCGGCAAGCACGGTCATGGTGGTCGCTCCCAGGAGTCTGCGTAAGAGGTGTTCGTCGAGGAGTCTACTCGGGTTTAAGCGTGCGGATCGCTGCCATCAGGGCTGGGCCGGCTTCTGGTCCGACAGAAACGGAAGTCAGATATTCGGCCTCTGCGTAGCGATCGGTGTTGTGAAAATAGTCCGGCTTGAGGATGTAACCCATTGCGTCCTGGGTCAGACCCATCACAACGGTGTGTTCCGTCCCGAGAATCTGCCGCGATTCCAGGGAAAAGGCGGGCGAAGTTTCGCCAGGGTGAGTGACGAAGGAGACGCTTCCAAGATCGAACCTGGCAACAGACGTCACCATTCCATCATCTGTGATCTCGCGATCAAGTACACCGATCCAGGTGAGTAGACGAAAGTCCCAGTTGGCGAGAGGGACTGCGATTTCGGTGGTCGCGAATCGAATCGGCTCAGCAGGTATATCTGCCGGGCTTTCGAGTAATGCCAATGCGCCTTGTGCCAGTTGTGCACCATGACTAATCGCGAGGCCATGGCTGCGATCACCTTGTAGCGGTTGCACCCAGCCACCGATAGCGCCTTGCAGGAAGATATGTTCGCCAGGAAGTGCCTTCGACATTTCCAGCACGAAGCCGTGCACGTAGTCCGCTGAGATCAGCGTGTTTTCCGGACCCAGGACAGTGGGGTGACAGGCGTAGTTCGTGAGTGTGGCGATGGATTGACCGTCTGCATCGATGAATTGCAGCACTGTCAGTCGGCGGTCGAGCAGATCAGGCTCACTGACGTTTTCCACCCAATCCATGGGCACATCATGATTTGCGACACGTAGTCGCGCAGGTTTTCGTCGCTCGAACGCCTCTGCGATGGTGGTTGCAGCGCGCTCGATGAGTTGGTCGATGTGTGTTTCGTCACGACCACTGGACCAGAATTCTTCACCCCAGAGGCCAACCACGTCAGGCCCTGCATGGGTATGTGTCGAAGATACGATGACTCTGGCGGCCTGAAGTTCCGGAACCTTGTTGTGCACGGCGTGTTGAATACGCGACACATCAGGTCGTGTGAGCCCGATGTTGTCGAGTGTGAGAATCGCGATGGCGCCTTTCGTATCGTCAATGACAACCGCGCTCGCGGTGAGTGGATCAAGTCGGCCGGTGCTCCTGCGGTTGCGGCCGTAACCCGCGAGGTATGTGCCGTCGGCAGGACTGATGTCCGTAGAGGCAGCACCTACTTTCCAGTGTGAGGATTCCGCGTCGGCATTCGAGAGCGAGGTAATGAAGAGGAGCAGGAAAACGGCGAGTGATCGCATCGACTCAAACTTGCCGCACGGGGATGAACTGAGCAGCGCTGAGTCCAAGGTTGTTTTTCTCGAGCATCCGCTCCGCACGATAACTGGAGCGCACAAGTGGACCCGACGCGACTTCAAGAAATCCACTCGCCAGTCCCCATTCGCGATACTTCGCAAACTCATCCGGATGAACCCAACGCTCGACAGGCAGATGATTGATCGTCGGTCGCAAGTATTGTCCGAGGGTCAATACATCGACACTGCGCTCACGCAGGTCCTGCATCGTGGCGCGAATCTCGTCATCCGTTTCGCCAAGACCGAGCATCAAACTCGACTTTGTCAAAATGTCCGGTCGGTGTTTTTTGGCAAATCCAAGTACACCGAGTGTCTGCGCATACCCCGCACGAATATCACGCACGACGTGGGTCAGGCGCTCAACGGTTTCGACGTTTTGTGCGAACACTTCGAGACCGGAATCCACCACTGTCGCGACGTGGGCTTCAACACCACGGAAATCAGGTGTCAGCGCTTCGACTGCGGTTTTGGGGTTCACGCGTTTGATAGCCCGAACACAGGCGGCGTAATGAGATGCGCCACCATCTGCGAGATCATCACGATCCACCGAGGTGAGCACGATATAGCCGAGTCCCATGAGGCGTACGGACTCTGCGGCGTTTTCCGGTTCCTCCGGATCCAGCCATCCCCCGGGGTTTCCGGTATCCACGGAACAAAATCGGCAGGCGCGTGTACACACGCTGCCCATCAACATAATCGTCGCCGTGCCACTGTTCCAGCATTCACCGATGTTGGGGCAATGGGATTCTTCGCAGACGGTTGAGAGTTTGTTGGTTTTGACGATGTCGCGAACGTTCTGATAATGCTCGCCACCACCCAGTCGTACCCGCAACCACTCCGGTTTACGAGCACCGGGAATCAGGCGGTTGAGGTTGGCTTTGATGCCATCTCGAATCGCCGAGATGCCTTCTGGCGTGCGAAATTTGTCGCCACTTTTTGGAATCGATGGCGATTCGGCGCTGGAGGGTGAGTGGGTGCCACGGTCTTTCATAAGGGGAGTTTAACCTCATTGTGAGAATACGACAGCCGGAGTTATCCTTCGTATCCTTAAGGTCTTCCAGTCTTTGTCATGGTCGCTGTCTGTGTGGTCGCCAACACGGTCTTTCCGGTTACCGTCTCCATTGAGGATGTGGCGGAAGAGCCAACACGCCTGATCGCCAAAGTGCGCCAGGAGAATGGCGACATCACCCCTATCAAACTCACCGCAGAACGATCTGCTGCAATTCGCGCGAAACATGGCAATCAGCGTGATGCTCTCGTTGGCATGCCCTGGCGGCAAGTGCTCGCGGAACTTTGATCGCAGCACTTCTTTTCTGAAGTGATGGCTTGTTAGTAACTCCATCAAAACACCCCTGAACCACAGCGGAACGGGTGCTTTTCAGTTGCGGGCCGGGTTCTGCTGATATTTATAATCTGGCTCAAGGTTCTGCCCGATTCTCTCGTGATCGAAGTTTCTACGTGTTGGTCGGCGATCGTTAAGCGACACACCAGGTGAACAGTGTCGCAAGGGACACCGCGCGACGATTGGTTTGCTGGAAAGGCGCGGCACAAGTTCGATTGATTCGAGGAGACTTGAGAGGCATGAAGATCTATGTAGGTAATCTGCCGTAGCGGTTCAGCGATCAGGAATTGAACGACCTGTTCGCCCATGTCGGCGCTGTCCAATCCGCAAAAGTAGTCACAGACCGCGAGACCGGCCGTTCACGGGGTTTCGGTTTTGTTGAGATGTCTCAAACCGATGGCGAACGTGTCATCGCGGAACTGAATGGAACCCAAGTACAAAACCGACCGCTCCGTGTGAACGAGGCTAACGAACGTCCTCCGCGTAGTGGTGGAGGCGGTGGTGGTGGTGGCGGTGGCCGTGGTGGTTACCTCAGCGGTGGTGGTGGCGGCTACCGTGATCGGGGGGATCGGGATCGTGGTGATGACCGCGGTGGAGATCGTGACCGCTTCTAGTCGAGAGCGCTTCCGCTTAACGAAAGACAGGCACTGCGGTGCCTGTTTTTTTGTGAGGCTCCCTCTCTCTACTCCGCCGCCGTCTCCTGGAACTGCAGGCGATACAGCGTCGCGTAGAGACCATCCGAACCTAACAGTTCCTGGCGGTTACCGAGTTCTTTCACGTAACCATCTTCAATCACAAGGATACGATTCGCTTCCTGAATCGTTTGCAGTCGATGGGCGATAAGTATCGACGTACGACCGGCAGTGAGTTTGCGCAACGCGTCCTGAATCAGGAGTTCGGTTTCCGTGTCGATGCTTGCCGTCGCTTCGTCGAGAATCAGGATTTCCGGGTCTGCTGCAAGCACACGCGCGAAGGCCAACAACTGACGTTGACCTTGTGAGAGATTTTGACCACGTTCCGATAGGGGCGTGTCGTAGCCCTTCGGTAACGCAGAGATGAAACCGTGTACGTTCACCGTTCGTGCTGCAGCCTCTGCGCGTTCACGTGTGATGTCTGGGCTGCCAAGCGCGATGTTCTCGTAGATCGTTCCGGAGAAAATGTGAAAGTCCTGCAAGACGACACCGATACGCCGCCGGAGGTCGCGTGTGTGGATGTGATTGAGATCCACACCGTCCAGAAAAATAATCCCGTCTTCAAAGTCATAGAACCGCGACAACAATCGAATGAGCGTGCTTTTCCCGGACCCCGTTGGACCGACGATGGCGAGTTTTTCTCCAGGACGAACGGTGAGTGAAATACCTTTGAGTACGGGAATGTTGTGATAGGCGAAGTGCACGTTGCGAAACTCAATTTCACCTTGCAGACGCGCTGGCAACGTCACAGGGTTCTGTGGTTCGTGGATCTTTTCGTCCCAGTCGAGCGCCTGAAAGATACGTTCACCGCTCGCCATGGCGCGGAACAGGATGTTGGTTTGTTCACCCAGCACAACAATGGGGTTGAACAACATGCCGATGAACTGTGTGAACAAAATCATTTCGCCGATGCTGAGCTGCGACTGGATGACCTCGCCACCGCCGTACCAGATGACCACGCCGATGGCGATGTGGGCCATGCTGTCGGTGAACGCGCCATAGAGCGTTTCAAGCCTCGCTGAACGCATTTCGTGATCACGGTTTTCGCGGTTGATGCGGTCGTATCGTTCAAGGTTGTGTTCCTCCCGCACGGAGAGTTGCACGACCTGAAGTCCTGCGAGATTTTCGTGCATGTTCTGATTAAGTGCCGAGAGCGTCATACGCACCAGGCGGAAGAGCTGGCTCGTCGCGCGGCGGAAGAGCCAAGTGACGCCACCCATGATGGGAAGCGCTAACAACAGCATCAGTGTCAGTTCGACGCTCATCGCGAGCATCACGGTGAGCGCGACAAAAAATGGCACGAATTCGCCGACCAACGTACCGACACCCCGCAACAACTCGTACAGCGCTTCGATGTCGTTGGTGACACGCGTCATCACCCGCCCAACGGCGACACGGTCGTAAAAGGAGAATGGCCGTGTTTCGAGATGGCGGAAGAGATCAAGACGCAGGTCCCGGAGGCCATTGATGACGGACGTGATCAGCGTCATGCGGTGCCAGTGGCCCGTGAAAGCCCAACCCAGCTGCAGTAAGGCGTAAATGGCACAAGCCGCGAGCAGCGGAGGCAGCCCCGTCAAGGATGTCATCCAGGCATGAAATTCCTGCATGCCAAAGTCGGGTCGCTCACTCTGATGACCGAGAAAGAGGCCATCGATGACGACGAGCGAAATGACGATGGGCATGAGCACCTGGAGTGCCGACATGATCAGAATCAGCACAGCGCTTGCAGCAAAGGTGATGCGATAAGGCTTCATCCAGCGCATCAACCGGCGCAGCAGCTTCATGTTGAGTGCTGCGCCGGTGAGTTCGGCGTCGAAGGCGCTGTAGTCCCGCGTTGCCGGTGTGACGGCTGGAAGCGGAGTGGGGCTGCTCATGCGGTCACCAACCCTTCATAGTCCGCGGCATCCGCGCCTTCGCGCTGAATACGCTCAAGCTCTGCGTACCATCCCCCGGCGCGCAGCAGCTCGGCATGGGTTCCACTTTCGACAATTCGTCCATCGTCCAATACGACGATTCGGTCCGCGTGCCTTGCGGTTGAAACCCGGTGAGATACGAGCAGCGTCGTTTGGTCTTTGCGTAGTCGAGTGAGTGAATCGAGAATGTGTTCTTCGGTTTCGGTATCCACACTCGAAAAACAATCATCGAGCAGGAGTACAGGGGCTTCGCGGATCAGGCCTCTTGCCAGCGTGGCGCGTTGTTTCTGCCCCCCTGATAACGTCACTCCACGCTCACCAACAAGCGTTTTCAGCCGCTCGGGGAAACTGTTGATGGTTTCGGTCAGATCAGCTGCTTCTGCCGCGGACCAGATGGCATCTACCTGACGCACCGGATCGTCGTAAGTGAGGTTGTCATGAATCGGTTCACCAAACAGGAAAGGATCCTGAGGAACCAGAGCGACCTGGGCTCTGAGCACGGCTAGAGGGTACTCACGAATGTCCCGCCCATCGATGAACACGTGGCCCGGCTCCGGGTCGAGCAGACGTGCGAGCTGCCGCAGCAACGTCGATTTGCCGCTACCCACTTTACCCATGATGGCAATGATCGAACCGGCTTCGATCTTCAGGTCGATGCCATTCAGCACCATGTGACGATCATTGCTGTAGCGGAAATGCAGATCACGAATTTCAATCTCGCCACGGATCGGAGCGGTTTGGGACTCGATGCCGGTGTCCTCGATTTCGGGTTTGAGATCTAACACCTCACGCAATCGTCGACTCGCTACGCCTGCGCGCTGGAACAGATTGATGATGAAGCCAGCGACACGAAACGGTTGCACGATCATATTGACGTACATGAAGAAGGCGACGAAGTAACCAACTTTCATTTCGCCATTCATCACCAGCGAGCCGCCGTAACCGAGAATCATGATGGTGCAAATGGCGGCGAGTGTTGGCATCCAGCTCGTCATCAACGAGTTCACCCGCGCCTGGTCGTAGAACGCATCGGCATACTTCTGGTTGGTATTCGCAAATCGTTTGATCTCATGGTCTTCCTGCGCCATCGCCTGAATGGTGCGGATGCCGGACAGATTTTCCTGAACATGTGTGCCGAGGTCAGAAAGGCGTTCCTGCATGGCTTCTGAGGTGATGCCCATTTCGCGTGCAGAACGTTGTGCGTACATGAAGACAAACGGCAGAGGCGGTATCAGCAGCAGCGTCAGTTCCGGTGAGAGATAGAGCATGAAGCTGAAGCCCACCAGGGGGGCGTAGATCAAGATGATAATGAGGATCGTCCCCATGGCGATGAAGCGCTGGATCAGCCCGATGTCAGCCACCGCGCGCGTCATCATGTCGCCAATGGAGTGGTTGTTGAAAAAGTGGATGCCTTGTTTCTGCAGCGCCGCGTAGAGCGCCCGCCTGAGGTCATAGGCGGCGAACTGGCCGACTTTACGCACGGAATATCGGGCGTAGGTGACGACGATGTATCGACAAACGACTGCGCCAAAGATTCCGGCGACGGGAAGCAGAAGATCGTGGTTGCCTTCGCTCAGCCGGTTGATGCCCATCGCCAGTAAAAACGGTACCAGCGCTTCAAAAACCCGCGAAAGACCAAATGCGCCAATGCCTCCTGCCAGTCTCAGGCGATAGGGTCTGACGAACGGACCGATATGACGAAGTGTTTCGAGGACTTTCACCAGAGACGTGTCAGCTGATCAACGTGTGATAACTTGTCAGAATGTTGCATGTTTGGGCGTCCTCGCGAAAGGAATTACGTCGCGGATGTTTTCCATGCCGGTGATATAGAGCACCAGCCGCTCAAGACCAAGTCCAAAGCCCGCATGAGGCACTGTGCCGTAACGACGCAGATCCCGATACCACCAGAGGCTCTCCGCCAGTCCCAGGTCGTGGAGCCTCGCATCGAGCAGATCGAGACGCTCTTCCCGTTGACTGCCACCGATGATCTCGCCGACACCAGGAACCAGCACGTCCATGGCCGCGACGGTGCGACCATCGTCGTTAAGCCGCATATAAAATGCCTTGATCTCCTTCGGGTAGTTCACGAGGACTACAGGACCGCCGACGTGTTTTTCGCAGAGGTATCGTTCGTGTTCTGACTGCAGATCGAGGCCCCACTTCACCGGGAACTCAAAGGACTGGCCACTCTTCTCGAGGATGGAAACGGCTTCCGTATAATCCATACGGACGAAGGGCGTGTTTGCAACCTGTTCCAGCCGGGAAAGAACGGTCTTGTCGATTTGTTCGTTAAAGAACCGCAGGTCCTCGCCGTTCTCAGCAAGTAGCCGACGAATGATGTAACGCAGGAAATCTTCAGCGAGCTCTGCATCGGTGTTGAGATCAGCAAAGGCGATCTCGGGTTCGATCATCCAGAACTCTGCCAAGTGGCGCGTCGTATTTGAGTTTTCAGCGCGGAAGGTAGGCCCAAAGGTATAGACCTTGGAGAGCGCGCAGCAAAACGTTTCAACGTTGAGTTGGCCGGAGACGGTCAGGAAGGTCTCTGCACCAAAGAAGTCGTCGCTGAAATCGGTTTGGCCTCGGGCGATCGCATCGAGTGTTGAAACACGAAAGAGCTCGCCAGCACCTTCGCAGTCACTCGCGGTGATGATCGGCGTGTTCACCCACAGGAAGCCGTGCTCCGTGAAGTAGTCGTGTACGGCCTTGGAGATCGCGTGGCGCAAACGTGCGATGGCGCCAAAGGTGTTGGTGCGTGGTCGGAGGTGCGCGACGGAGCGCAGATATTCGAAGGTGTGACGCTTCTTGGCGATGGGGTAGGTTTCCGGGTCATCGACCCAGCCGAGCACTTCGATACGTTGCGCCTGGATTTCCCGGTCTTGACCGCTGCCCGTGGAGGCCACGAGTTTGCCTGTGACACGAATCGAACAACCGGTTCCCAGGCGTTCGACGTCGGTGGTGTAGTTGGGGAGGTTGCCATCAGCCACGACCTGAATCGGTGCGAAACACGAGCCGTCGTAGACGTGAATAAAACTGAAGCCGCCTTTTGAAGTGCGTTTGCTGCGCACCCAACCGTTGATGGTGATGTTGGCGTCGAAAGGCAGAGACCGGAGCGCAAGGATGGTGGAGGTCATGTTCTATCGGGGACCGAGGTGTCTGCCACATGATAAATCAACTGCATGGCATGCCGCGCTCGGCGTGTGACTGGGTGAAGATTCAGATCGCCGCTGGGTTGCTTTGTCATTTAGAGCGTCACCGTACCGTGAAATCGTAGTTCCTTACTCTCCAGACGGTGCCGGCCGCATCGGGTGCTTCTATACACTGTTGGCGCAAATCGATACCGGAGAAGCCATGACGCAGCCAGAAGTAGCACTCATCGTCGGTGGAGGGCCAGGAATCAGCGCCAGTTGTGCGCGCCTCTTCGCAGCGGAAGGTATGCGGGTGGTAGTCGCCGCCAGGAACGTAGAGAAAGACCCGTTAACTGCGCTCGCGCGGGACCACGCTGTCACGCTGATCGCGAGTGACGCTTCAAATCCTGAATCTGTCGCCGCTCTGTTTACAGAGACGACAGATCGAGTGGGGCCACCATCACTCGTCGTGCACAACATTGATGGCCGACCTCGTGACGTGTTTCGAAAGACGATTGTTGAAGTGTCGCCAGAAGCTGTGCTTGCCACACTGATCAATTCCACATTCAGCGCCTTCCTGGTCGGCCAGCAAGCGGCGAGTTCGATGCTCAAGTCAGAAGGTCGAGAAGGTCATCGAGGCACGATCATCTTCACCAACGCCAGTGCGGCCTATAAGGGCTTTCCTCGCAGTGGTGCGTTTGCAGCTGCCTCTCACGGCAAGCGGGGTCTTGCGGAAAGCATGGCGCGCGAGTTGATGCCACAAGGTATTCATGTCGCCCACGTGCCGATTGATGCGGCGATTGGCTGGGTACAAGGCGATGGTTCACGCGCCCACTGGCTCGCCGGAAAAACTGAGAACGACAACATGGCACACCCAGACGAGATAGCAGTGATGTACCTGCAGTTACATCGGCAGCATCGATCCACGTGGGCGTTTGAAG
Source organism: Gammaproteobacteria bacterium (assembly GCA_005799745.1). GTDB lineage: Bacteria > Pseudomonadota > Gammaproteobacteria > Pseudomonadales > Azotimanducaceae > SYFY01. Next base: position 42,242 of record SYFY01000207.1, on the reverse strand, counting down.
TCGTGCTCCGTCCTTGGACGGAGAAGTGGTAGCAGTGAGAACTTAAGCAGAGGGTGATTTAAACGGCAGGTGTTCGCCTACCCACTCGATATCTGCCTGAACATGCTCGCGCTCCCGTACGAGGTATCGCGCAACTGCATCACGAAAACCGGCGTCACCAATCCAGTGCGCGCTGTAGGTCGCCTGGGGCTCGTACCCTCGAGCAACCTTGTGTTGGCCTTGCGCCCCTGCCTCGACTCGTTTGAGACCGCGTGAAATCGCGAAGTCGATAGCCTGGTAGTAACAGGTCTCGAAGTGCAGGAACGGGTGGTATTCCGTGCAACCCCAGTTGCGTCCGTAGAGGGTATCGCTGCCGATGAAGTTAAGTGCACCCGCGATGTAACGACCGTTCCGTTTGCAGAGAATCAATAAAGTGTGCTCGGCGAGTGTCCTGTTGATCTCACTGAAGAATCGCCGCGTGAGGTAAGGGCTTCCCCACTTGCGTGATCCGGTGTCCATATAGAACTCGAAGAACGCATCCCAGTGAGTCTCAGTGAGATCGGAGCCTGTCACCCATTCAACTTCGATACCAGGCGCCAGCGCATCGCGGCGTTCGCGCCTGAGATCCTTTCTTTTCTTTGAGGTGAGTGCACCCAGAAAATCTTCGAACGTTGAATAACCCTGGTTATGCCAGTGAAACTGTTGGTCGATCCGTTTGAGATATCCCAGTTCCCCGGCGCGATTCCACTGCGGCTGCGTCATGAAGGTGATGTGCAGCGAAGACACACCGGTTTGTTCCGCCACACCTGCGGCTGCGTTCAGTAACTTGTTTTCGAGTAGAGCCTCGTCGCGAACCGTTAACACCCTTCGCCCGGTTGCAGGTGTAAACGGAACCGCACATTGCAGTTTCGGAAAGTACCGGCCCCCTGCGCGCTGATAGGCATCGGCCCAACTGTGGTCGAAGACGTACTCACCCTGGGAATGGCTTTTGAGGTAGAGCGGAACGAACCCGACCAACCCGTAAGCATCGGTAACTTCGATGTGCATCGGGCGCCAGCCGCTGCGGCCTCCCACACTGCCGCTGTCTTCGAGTGCTTTGAGGAAGGCATGAGTCAGAAACGGATTGAACTGACCATCACTCTGTGCGCATTGATCCCACACACGGGCATCAACGCCTTCGATATGTTCGTGAAGTTTGGCTTCGGGTGCCGTCATGCGGAGCGGGCGAGACGGTTTTCCCTGAGCGTCGCCTGGATTTCTGCGAGGCGATCACGATTGAGGCGATAACCGCGCAAGCAAAGCAGGCCAGGAACGGCGAGCAACACAGAAACCGGGCCAGCGATGATGGCGAGCGTGATCATGGTGTCGAGCGGGATGTCGTCTGCGCTCTTGATGGTCTGTCCAACCGGCCAGTCGATCGCGACAAGTACCAACCCTGCGATCCAAGAACCGAGTGCACCCGAGCACTTGGTCGCAAAAGCAGAGGCACCAAAGAACACACCCTCCTGGCGAAGCCCGGTCGTGAGCTCCTGTTCGTCGGCGATATCTGCCATGGTCGTATGAGAACCCACGATGAGCTGACCAATACACGCACCGGCAAGTACGGTCGTTACGGTCAGGGTGATCGCCAGTGCCCAAGAGCCTGGTTCAGGCAACCAACCCGCGAGATAACAGAGAATCGGTGCAGCATGAATCGCCAGCCACGCCACACCACCTGTGATCATCGCTTCACGTTTGTCGAGCCAGCGAAAAAAACGGCCTGACAATGTGTAGCCCAACATGCTTCCAATGGGACCGGCCAACGCGGTCATCAGAATTTGAAACTGGTTCAGCTTCCAGAAGAACGTTCCGAGATAAAGGCTGGTCGCACCTGCAACACCAAAGACGACGGTGATGATGATGGAACCACTGAGCATCCAGCGGAATGAAGGATTGCGCAGTGAACTGTAGGCTTCCGTGATTACATCAACGGCGCGCACGCGTGGCAAATCATCGCGTGGTTGTGGCAACCACGGGATACGCGACTGAGTTCCGCGAGCGGTGGTGAGAATCGCACTCGCGGCGATGACCGAGAGCAACAAGATGAACGGTGGATAGGCGTCCGGGTTCGTCTGCCCGTTAGGAAACTCCGGCGAAGGTGAAAAGAAGTATCCAAAGCCGAGTACAAACACCATGACGAAGCCAAGTGCGCCGAAGAAGTGACGTGTTGCGACGAGTACTGTGCGTTCGTCGTAGTCCTCGGAAAGTTCAGCACCGAGTGCCATATGCGGAACGAAGTAGAGCGTCATCGCGCCACGCACGAGTACGGTGCCTGCGAGCATCCAGGCAAAGAGCGCTATTTGGCCCGCTTCGATGACACCGCCAGGTGGCGCGAACGTGAAATAGAACGCGAGACCAAAGGGGAGCGCCGATGCATAAATGAAAGGGTGTCGTCGCCCGAGTCGGCTTCGCCAACGATCCGAGATGCTGCCCGCCATAGGGTCAGTCACGGCATCGAAGATCAGTGCGAGTGCAATCGCCAATCCGGCAAGGTCAGCCGCGAGCCCCAGCACCTGGTTGTAGTAGAACAGAAGAAACGTACCGAAGACGCTGGTTTTCACACCTTCGGCGATTTGGCCGATGCCGAATGACAACTTTTGAGTAGTGGTGAGCGGCGGAGCGATTTGGGTTTGCATGGGCTAACGCTAACAGGATGCGTAGGGAATGTATTGGCGAGCTTGGGTGCTGCGAAGGATTACGGCATGCCACGAATTTCCGCGTTGTGTTCACCGAGGCGTGGTGCCGTACGAGTCAGCCGCGAAGGCGCTGCAGGCAGGCTGAAAGGTGGTCCTGGGTGGACCACCGTGCGGTCGAGATCGGCGCGATAAAGCGGCACGTGCATGCCACGTGCCTTGAAGTGAATGTCTTCAAAAGCCTCTTCAGGACTGTTGATGACACCGACAGCGAGCCCGGCTTGCTGACAACCTTCAAAGAAGGATTGCGCCGGAACGGTGCGAGCGATGAGTTGCAAAGCTTCTCGTCCTGCGGTGAACACAGCGGTGATCGTGTCTTCGATACCGATGCGCGAAAGATCAAAGGGTCCTTCCCAGTTCGCACCCATCTCAAGAAACACCGCTTCGGGAAATTCTTCTTCGAGCCCGAGCGTGCGTAGCCAATCGAGCAATCGTGCGAATTCAACTGGAAATCTTGGTGGAACACCGGTATTCGCCCAACGTTGGTCGGCACATTGTATCTGCGTCTCACCGGTCGGACGAATACTCGCATGGCGCCCCGTCTGACGCTGCAACGTGCTCCCCTCAACCAGCCAGTTGTAAGAGGCGCCTTCCGTCGTCACGTTGAGCGCGGCTGTGATGGAGATGTCGATGAACTGACCGCCTCCCGAAGTCTGGTTGCCGCGATACAAGAGCGCCGTCAGCACACTCATCACTGCGAAGTGGCAGGCGGTCTGATACCCCTGGAAACCCCAACCGCGGGAAGGGGGAAGGCTGTGATCGTCGTAGCCACAGCTCCACACCGGACCTCCCGAGGCCATCAGCGTGAGATCCGTTTCGGCTAAGTTACTCAAGGGTTCTTTGCGGCCATAAGGGGTCACTGCGACGTGAATGAGCCGTGGATTGGCTTTCGCCGTGGTCTCAAAGTTGAGCCTAAGCGCGCGAATGCGTTCTGACGGTTCTGACTCGATCAAAACATCGGCGGTGGCGAGCAGCGTGCGCAATCTTGTTTGATCTCCGGATCGAGTGAGGTCCAAGGTGATGCCGCGTTTCCCGGCGTTGTAGTGCCAGAAGTGCAGGCTACGTTCAATGCCAGGAACATCGTCGACGAAGGGTGGGTAGTGGCGTGCTGCAGTCCCTTCGGGCGGTTCGATGAGAATTACATCGGCGCCGAGTTCTGCCAGGAGCTTCCCGGCGAACGCTGTTCGTTCATGCGCGAGTTCGATAATGCGGATGCCCGTCAAAACACTCACAACACGCCCTCCGCATAGAAGGTGTCTACTTCGTCGCCCGTGTAGCCGAGTAAGTCTGTTAATACCGAGCGAGTGTGTTCAGACAGACACGCCGCACCTCGTTTCTGTTGCCAGTCGGTAACAGAGAAGTGCACGGGTTGCCCATCAACCCTCACATCGCCAATGGCGGAGTGAGTGACCATCGGCCAAAGGCCGAAGTTCGCTGTGGTCGGGTCGCGCTCAATCCGTTCTGCCGGTTTTTGCACAGCGCCAACGGGAACTTGTCGGGATCGCAGCATCGACTCGATGTCGAACTTGTGACGTGTCTGCGTCCAGTTGGACAGCAGTTGATCGAGCTCGTCCTGCTTTTCCAAGCGTGTGTGCACGCTTGTGAAAGCTTCAGTCCATGGCTCACCGATGCACTCTGCGAGAGCGGTCCACTGTGTATCGTCGCGACAGGCGATGGCGACCCATTCATCATCGCCTGCACAGCGGTATATGTTGTGAGGTGCCATGGAACTGAATTGGTCGCGATTGCTGTAGACGTCGCGACTACGAACACGACGACCGTTCACCGTCCAGTCGAGCAGGGCAGGGCCGTTCAACGTCAGTGCGGCGTCAGTACAGGCTAAATCAACCCACTGTCCTTCGCCGGTGCGTTGTCGATGCAGGAGCGCCGCGAGAATCGCCATGGCCATGTAATAGCCACCGGTGTGGTCCATATAGGAATAACCCCAACCTGCCGGTGGTTGCCCGGGCAGACCGGAGGTATGCGTGAGCCCGCTGATGGCTTGAACAATCGGTCCCCAGGTTTTGAAGCGACTGTAGGGGCCGACATGACCGAAGCCGCAGTTGGAGACGTAGATGATGTCGGGTCGAATCTCGCGAAGGGCGTCGTAGCCGAAGCCCCACTTTTCCAGCACACCCGCCGCGAAGTTCTCCGACACCACATCGGATGCCGCGATCAACTTCCGCAGGATGTCCTTCGCTTTATCGGTTTTAAGATTGAGGGTGATGCCGAGTTTGTCGGTGTTGTGGTTGTTGAAAGCGCCACCCATGTCGATACCACGGCGTTCATCCTTGTAGGGTGGGTTGCCGCGCAGGATGTCCCAGCGACCTTGTCGCACGGGGTCTTCGATACGGATCACTTCAGCGCCGAATGCTGCTAGCCACTTGGTGGCGCCAGCGCCCGCCAACTGACCTGTGAAGTCGCAGATTCGATAACCCGCCAGTGCGCTCGGCATGAAGATCTCCGGAAGTCGTGTTTGAACCGTACCGGACCGAAGCACCCGCCCGCAAGACGGATGGGCTGGTATGCTCGAATTCGAACAGAGAGAGGTGACTAGGAATGACTAGACCTGCAGGTATCGGCGTCATCGACCTGATGCTGGAGATTCCTCGGGGCGAAGCCGGCATGGGTATGGCGGAGGCGCGGCGCTTGACTCGTGACAAGGGAACAGACGGTTTCTCGCATCACCCGGCCCAATATCTGTTTAAGGACGCCGGCGAACGTATGTCCAAGAACCAAGGTGTGGACGACATCGTCGCCATGATGGATCGTTATGGTGTGGCTATGGCGCAAATTTCTGTCGATCCCAGGCACCCGGAGCCTGCGCTCGAGATCTTTGATCGTTATCCGAAGCGGTTTTTCGGTGAGGTGGGTGTGAATCCCAATGCAGGCATGAAGTCTGTGCGATCGCTGGCTGCCGCCGTCGCGCTGCATCCGAATATTCGCGCAGCCTCTGCTGCGCCATGTCTTTTGAGCCCACAGGTAGCGATTGATCACCGCACGTTTTATCCGATCTACGCGAAGTGTTGTGAACTCGACATTCCCATCAACATGTTAGTCGGTGTGCCAGGACCTCGCGTGCCTTATAAGTGCCAGCATCCGGGGCTGCTCGATGAAGTGGCATACTTCTTTCCGGAACTCAAGGTGGTGATGCGCCATGGCGGCGATCCCTGGACTGATCTGTGTGTGAAGCTTCTGCTCAAGTGGCCGAATCTGTATTACTCAACTTCCGCATGGGCACCTAAACACTATCCTTTGAATATTCTTGATTTCGCCAACAAGCGGGGACTGGAGAAGGTGTTGTTTGCGGGCTATTACCCGGGGCTTTCCTACGACCGAATTTTTAGGGAGATGGACGCATTACCCCTCAGGGAAACCGTTTGGCCTGCGTTTCTGCGCGACAATGCTATCCGCGTGTTTGGTCTCGAGAAAATTCTCACGGGTTGATTACCACATGCCGGCTTCCAGGCCGGCAGCGATTGTCATGCCAAGCTCGCGACAGCGGGTGAGATCATCTTCCTGGGGTTCACCACGAACGATAATTTCCTGCTGAACTTCCATCAGTGGATAACCGCCGATGATGCGCCGAATGGAACGGAGCGCACCGCTGCCGTCATTGCCTGCGCCGATGACGATGGCACACGGCAGAGGATTCATCTTCCCTTCGACTTCGTAAAACGTGCGATCAAAGAAGTCTTTGAGTGCACCGGACATGAAACCAAAATTCTCCGGTGTTCCGAGAATCACAGCATTTGCCCATAGGAGATCATCCGGCCCAGCTTGCTTCGCGGTGAGGCAGCGCACGTCGAGGTTAGTGATCTCAGGATCACGAGCACCTTCACAAACGGCGTCAATGAGCCGCGCATTGCGCCCCGTTTTTGAGTGATAGACCACCAGCAGGTTCTTCATATCCATGAGTATACTGCTGCCTATGGACCTCAAGACCATTCAGCAAGCAGCGGACCGCATCCGCGAGCACGTCATCCTCACGCCGTGTATGCAGTCTGACACCCTGTCGCGTGTGCTCGGTTGTGATCTCTGGATCAAGTTCGAAAACCAGCAGTTCACTGCATCGTTCAAAGAACGTGGTGCGCTGAATACGTTGTTGCAACTGACGGAGGCTGAACGTCACCGGGGTGCGATCGCCATGTCAGCTGGTAATCATGCACAGGCTGTGGCTTATCACGGCGCTCGGCTGGGCGTGCCGACAACCATCGTCATGCCCCGCCCAACGCCAAGGTTGAACAGACCAAGGTTCATGGCGCTGAGGTGATTCTGCACGGCGCGCAGTTCGATGAAACACGAGCATTTACAGAGAATTTGGCGCAAGAACGACAGCTGGTTCTCTGGCATCCTTATGACGATGAACGGGTTATTGCAGGGCAGGGTACGGTTGGCCTTGAGCTGGTGGCACAGATGCCAGCACCCGATGTGATCCTTGTTCCCGTCGGTGGTGGTGGCTTGATCAGTGGAGTGGCGACGGTGATGAAATCACTTGCGCCGAACACCCACGTGATCGGTGTGCAAATGGAGCGGTATGACACCGCGGCTCGACTGTTCCATCACCAGGAGCCTGTCACTCGGAAAGCTGGGACCGTCGCCGAAGGGATTGCGGTCAAACAGCCCGGCGCCCTGACACTACCGATCATCCGCAGCTGTGTGGATGAGGTTTTGACGGTCAGCGAAGAAGCCGTTGAGCAGGCGATCTTCATGTTGCTGGAAATTGAAAAGACTGTGGCTGAAGGCGCGGGCGCCGCGGCACTGGCGACGGTAGTGAGGCATCGTGAAGCGTTTGCGGGGAAGCGTGTCGCCACGATCCTGTCAGGCGGCAACATCGACATGATGATCCTCTCGTCGGTTCTACAACGTGGTCTCGTCCGCACCCATCGACTGGTGCGCCTTCGTGTCGAGATCCCTGACGTGCCTGGTGCGCTTGCAGATCTTACCGAGATCATTGGCGAACTCGACAGCAACATCATCGATATTCAGCACCAGCGGGCCTTTGGTTCTTCATCTGTGCGCGCGACGATGGTGGAACTGGTTCTGCAGATGCGGGGAGAAGAGCAAGTAGAGCAGGTGCTGGCGAGCCTCAAGAAAGCCGGAGATGACGTCGAGCTGACGGACTAGTTCATCCGGGCTGTGCCAGCCGCATTCCCACATCGTCCACTGATCGACGTATAGTCAGGCGCTGACAGTTCCTAAAGGGGAGAGAGACCTGATGCGACTCAAAGCGCCACGTATACCCGCACTTGAAGCGGACCAATGGAGTCCGGAAGCCACCGAGCTCATGAAGCCGTTCACCAAGACCGGCCGGGTCTTCAACATCTTCAAAACCATGTCGAATCATCCAGAACTGGCCAAACGCTGGATGGTGTTTGCGAACCACATCCTCGGTAAATCGACACTCGCCGTTCGTGAACGGGAACTCATCATTCTGCGCATCGGCTACCTCTGCCAATCCGGCTACGAGTGGGGTCAGCATGTCCTGATCGCCAGGCAAGCAGGCATGACGGATGCGGAAATTCGGTCGTGCAAGACCGGACCGACCACAGCTGGCCTTTCAGACCTTGATCGTCTGCTACTGCAAGCGACCGACGAGTTACACAGCGATGCGCATGTCAGCGATGCCACGTGGGCCGGCTTGTCAAAAATCTACAACACGAAGCAGATGATGGATGTGGTGTTCACCATCGGCCAGTACAACCTGGTGTCGATGGCGCTCAATAGTTTTGGTGTTCAAGCGGACGCGGGGTTGCCGGGATGGGACGTCTAAGCGGCAAGATCGCCATCGTCACCGGCGGCGGACAAACGCCCGGTGAAACCATCGGCAACGGTCGTGCGACTGCCATACGGTTTGCGCAGGAAGGCGCGAAAGTGCTGGTCGTTGATCGACGTCTGAAGTCGGCGGAAGACACCGTAGAACTGATCACGCAAGAAGGTGGCGTGGCTTCAGCGTGCGAAGCCGACATCACGAAGGCTGCAGATTGCAGCCGTTTCGTCGCAACGTGCGTGGAGCGTTATGGGCGGGTCGACATCCTGCACAACAACGTTGGCATCGGTGCAGGTGATCGTTCGGCTGCCACCATGACCGAAGAAGTGTGGGATCGCATTTTCGACGTCAACATGAAGGGCATCATGTTGAGTTGCCGGGAAGCGCTCGCGCCCATGCGTGTCCAAGGTCATGGCGTGATCACCAACATCTCTTCGGTTGCTGCTGTCTGTGCGGTGGCGATTGTGGCCTACAAAACTTCAAAAGCGGCTCTGAACGCCTATACCCATGCGTTGGCGACGGGCAATGCGAAATACAACATTCGCGCGAACGTCATCATGCCGGGGCTCATGAACACGCCCATGGCCATCGAAGGTTATGTGGCTGCAGGACGTGATCGCGCCGAACTCATTGCCCAACGCGATTCGATGGTGCCACTGGGTGGCAAGATGGGCAGCGCCTGGGATGTGGCGAATGCAGCGTTGTTCCTCGCGTCCGATGAAGCCAGGTTCATCACCGGGGTGTGTTTGCCGGTGGATGGAGGCCAGGCCGCGATGATTGGCTGAGAGACAACGACCGCTTGAAGAGAGTTCCGAGATGAAACCCCGAAGATCCGTTCTTTACATGCCTGGTGCGAATGCACGCGCTATGGAAAAAGCCTGCACTTTGCCGTGTGATTCGATCATCTTTGATCTGGAAGACGCCGTAGCGCCGGACGCGAAGACCCTTGCGCGGACCCAGGTTGCCGAATCGCTCGCAAGCGGCGCGTACGGTTATCGCGAACTTTTGGTGCGTTGCAATGGTCTTGAAACACCGTGGGGAAAAGACGACCTCGCGGCATTCGCAATGTCTGGTGCAGCAGCACTAGTTTTCCCCAAGATCGAACGTCTTGCCCAGATCGATGCCATCGCCGCAGAACTGGATCGTTTAGGCGCGGCGACACTCAAACTATGGATCATGATCGAAACACCCGTCGGTGTGCTCGATTCGCGACAGCTTGCAGCACATCCCAGAGTCGAGGCGCTGATTATGGGCACGAGTGATCTTGTTAAGGAACTGCGCGCGACCCACACACCTTCGCGTAGCAACCTGCACTACGCGTTGCAGCAGTGCATCCTCGCGGCACGCGCATCGGGCAAAGTGATCCTCGATGGTGTTCACCTCGACTTTCGTAACCTCGAGTCTTTCCGGGAGAGTTGCGGTGCCGGTCACGCCATGGGCTTTGATGGTCGCACCTTGATTCACCCGACACAGGTGGATATCGCCAATGAGGTTTATGGCATCGATGCCAGTGGTCTCGACCATGCGCGCGCGGTGCTGCGGGTTTGGAAAGAGGCGTTAGCAGCAGGGAAGGGTGTTGCGGTACTGGATGGCAATCTGGTCGAAAACCTGCACGCCGCGGAAGCGGAGCGGGTGGTGGCATACGCTGAAGCGCTCGCTTCACGGACGTAACCTAGACATAAATGAGACCTAAACGGACTTCCCGGCAGGATCCTAAAAGGCTGCTATACCTAATGCAGGCGGCGGGCATTCACGGAATGGAATGACCATCACCGCCTGCAGGCTCCGGCAGCATCGGTATCTGGGTCTCTCCCCCTCCCCCTCTCCCTAACCGGTGCTGTCGGAGCCGCTTTTTTTCAGCGGCCCGGTAGAGTCACTGGTCGTCGACCGGTACACCCGCACCAAACAGCCGCCAGGCAAAGAACCCCGCTATCTGCATCACCACGATCAGCCCCAGGGCGATCGACAGCGCCATCGGCGCGTGTTCCGGCAAGGTGATCAGTAGTCCGAGAAACATCGAAGCGAGAAAAAGCACACGCACCCACTCCCAGACCACGGCACCGCCATCACGCAGCGCCAGCACGGATCCCCAAAACAAGCTCGCAAACGGCAACAGCACGAGGGTGAGTACTGCGGTCACTTGTAGGCCTCAATCAGATCGAGGGCTATCTTGCGAGCCGAATCCATCGTCGTGATGGGTGGAAGTTCGTCGGACTCGCCTTCTGTCTCGTCGACAGGCTCATCCAGATCATGCAAAAGTTCCACATAGCCCTCGCTCGCATTGAGTCGAATCCGCTGCCCATCCGGAACCTTCTCGATGCAACCTTTCACATCCACGAGGCAAGGTACGCGGTATTCGCGGGCTATTGTACCCGCGTGCGAGAGGTAGCTGCCGATGCCGACGACGATGCCGGCGAGTGATGGAAACAAAGGTGTCCACGTGAGGTCAGTGTAGGGCGCGATCATGATTTCACCGGGCTTCAGGTCATGGGCTTGATCTGATCGAAGCACGATGCGGGCGATACCGATCACGTCGCCGCCACAGGCACATTGTCCCGCCAGCGTGTTGGCATCATCGGGAGTCTTGCTCTTGGGCAGCCTGATGCCGAACGTCTCCGGTGGAAGTGCGCGGGTTTCCCGGAGATGGGCAATACGCCGTTCACGGATCAGCGTCGAAATTTCGCGTGCTTCGACACGTCCCGTTCGCAGTGATTCAACTTCATGCCAACGCAAAAAGAAGATGTCACCCGCACAGTTGAGTTTATTTTCACTGCGCAATTCATGTTCCGTCGCAAGCAGACGAGTACGCACCGCATCGAAGACCATCGTGTGGTAGTGGCGCGTGTTTTCACGAAGGGTCATGAAATAGCGTATGCGGCGCAGCAGCAGTGCAGCGGCTCGGCGCATCAGCGCCGAAGGCATCGCCTTGCGGAGTTGATCCCGGGCGACCAGATGACGGGCGTAGCGATCATCTTCATTGGTAGTGCCGTGCAACATCTGGTTGCGCACCATGATGAGCAGTGGTGTCACATCTTCCCGCCAGCGTGGTGTACTGAGGTCGATTTCACGAGGACCCCGATGTCCGAATCGTGTCAAGAATCGACCGAGGGCCACCAGGAAAGGGTGCTCCGGCGACAGCATGCGCACCTTCTCCACGAGCTGGTGTGCACTCAGTGCTTCATGGCTGTCCGCGCTTTCACTCGCAATCCGCGCGAGCGAGGTCACGTCCGCGACCATCCGTTTACTCCACATGTCCGCATCGTTGTGGACGAGATCACCCAGAAGCTCCAGGTTGAAGCGTGGCGCGAAACGCGCAATCAACTCCCGCAAAAATCCGAGCAGCAGAAAGTAGCGGCCTGCGGAAATATTGAGCTGCAGGATGAACTGCCAAACCGGTGCGAATGGGGAGCGCCCGAAAAATGCACGACGCATAAAAGCGGACACCGGCAGAGGGGATTCGTCAGACAGTTGTTTGAGCCATGGGACGAATAGCTGCTCGAGCGCATCAGGCGACACTCGTGCGCTGCGTGCCCAGAACGTACCGAATCCGAGCCACGCCACAACGCCCAGTCCCGACGATGCCAAAAAACGTGGGAATGAAAGACTGAGTTTCTCGGGGGTTCGACGCAGCAACAGGATGTCGACCAGCTCGGCATCACTCGCCTTGACTGGGAGCAGTGGCTTGACTGCATCGAAGTCGAGATAGAGTCGCCCCCGAACAAAGCGGCCCACACGCGGCAGGATGGATGCGAAGAGGTCGACGCTCATCGGCGTCATCGGTTCGGAGAAGTTTTCGGCGACCGGTTTAAACAGCACGAGTCGCTGATCGATGACGGGTGGTGCGGCCACCGACGTGATGGGTCGTGCTTGCAGGATATGCAGGCCACGCGCATCCCATGCCCACTCCACGTCTACTGGTTGATCGAACAGTACTTCGATTTGTTCTGTGGCTTCGTGCAACGCAATCGCTTCTCGATCTGTAAGCACCGGGGCGGTGCGTAGATGTTCAGGTACAGGGTCGAGGCGCGACTGGGTCGGATCGGGAAGTGACGCTGGCACCATCACCTGTTTGTCGCCGATCTGAAGTTCAACGATGGCGCCTGATTCATTGACTTTGAGGCGGTCCGGTTGCACCCGTCCATCGACCAGGGCGGCTCCGAGACCCCAACTCGCTTCGATCACGACTGTCCCTGGCACGGGATCGAGCGGATCACGGGAAAAACACACGCCGGAGCGTTCGGCACGAACGAGCCTTTGTACGATGACGGCCATGGGATGCATCGCCTGGTCCCAGACCTGCCGATAGGCTTGTGCAGCCGGGCTCCAGAGGGATCGCCAACAATCGATGACGGCCTGTTCCAAACGATCTGCAGTGATGTAGTAGTAGGTCGCGTGCTGACCGGCGAAACTCATGCCGGCACCGTCTTCGTCAATGGCCGAGCTGCGTACGGCGACCTGCTCATCGGCCGCAAAATGACCTTGAAAGGCTTCCGCCAAGGCGGTGCGAAAGGCTGACGTCAAAATGGGTGGCGGTGGCGGTTCTTCAAGAAGGACAGGGTGGTGCAGCTGAAAGGCATCGGCGGTGATGACAAAGCCGCCAGGCACATTGAAGCCCGCCTGTAACAAGGCACCCAACCGGGCAGCTTTACCGCCGGTCGATAACACCGATCTTAGGTTGATCCGCTCAAGCGGCAGTATCCATTCCACGGGGCGAGGTTAACAGGCTGGCCGAGAGGCGACCAGCCGGGAGAGCTCCGTTCTCGAAGGAGAAGGAGTCGATCACGCGGGCGCGGGTGTTGTCCTGGAAAACCGCTGTCGCATGCGTCCTCTGAAAGCGCGGAACTGATGGGGCATGGCGAGCAGTGCAGGAGTCGTGATGAGGGTCAGCATCGTGGAGACCGCGAGTCCGGAAACAAGGGCCTGGGACAACGGCACCCAGAACATCGACATCTGACTTCCGTAGGCCACCTCACGCGCGACGATGTCGATGGAGACATTCATCGCCAGTGACAACATGCCGAAGATGGTAGTGATGGTCGTCAACATCACCGGACGCAGACGTTGCGCTCCGGTACGAACCACCAGCTGTACATAGTCGAGTTCCGGATGTTCCTTGCGCAGATGGTTGTAGGCATCGATGAGGATGATGTTGTTGTTCACGACGATACCGGCCAGTGCAACGATGCCGATGCCGGTGAGGATCGCCGAGAAGGGTTGTTGCGAGATGATCAACCAGACGAGCACACCGGCGGTTGAGAAGACGACCGCGAAGAGAATGAGCGCAGATTGATAGATGCTGTTGAACTGGGTAACAAGCAAACCGAAGATCAAAAGCAGCGACAACAGGAAGGCGACACCCACGAAGGCCATCGCCTCTTCCTGCTCTTCGTTGGCACCACGGAAGTCGATGGTCAGGCGAGGATCCCAGTTCTGATCCTGTACCCATTTTTTAAGCTGCTTCACCACGGCATCCGCAAGCACACCACTTTGGACATTGGCGCGGATGTATTCCACCGGGATACCGTCCATTCGCTGCAGGGTGTCAACGTTCGGTGCCGGTTCCGTCTTTACGAAGTTCGAGATCGGGACGAGCCCAGAGCGTGTGGTGATACGCAGTTGATCGAGGGCGCTCAGACCCCTGTACTCAGCGGGGTACCGAACGCGGATATCCACCGCATCGTCCGCTTTTTCCGGGCGGTACTCGCCCACCATGACACCATTGGTAATCAGCTGAACTGCCATGCCGACCTGGGAAACGTCCGCACCAAAGAGCGCAGCCTGGGCGCGATCCACAGTGAGTTGCCACTCGAGACCCGGCAGTGAACGGGTATCGTCGATGTCCACCGCTTCGGGAACGTTGTCCTTGATGTATTGCGCGACTTTCGCGACCGCCGGTTCCAGCACCTCACGCGAATGGGAGGAGAATTCGATCCGGATGGGTTTGCCGGTGCGAGGCCCTTGTTCCATCTCTTCGATTTCAACCACAACGCCGGCGAGGTCTTTCGTCCGCTCACGGATTTCACCAAAGATCTCCGTACCGGTCTGTTTCAGGGAACGTTGTTCCTGGAGCTCCAGGAAGATCATCCCGACGCGGTCGAAGCCACTGCGTGAGGGACCACCGGAAACGAGCGTCTGCGTATTGGTACTGAGAATGCCTTCTACTTCGAGCACCTCCGCTTCCACTTCACGAACCAGTGAGTCGATCTCGACAGCGGCGAGATTGCCCCGTGCGCGAATCGTCACGATGCCAAACTGTGGCTCGGCGTCCGACATGAACATCATGCCCTTGCCGTATTGGCCATACGCCCAGAATGACGTGACCAGGGTAATGACCGCCAGCGCCAGTGTCGTGAACGAGTGCCTCGTGGCGAGCGTCAGAAATCGGGCATAGGCCCCCGTGAATCCACGGAGTTTGGTTGGGTCCCCTTCTTCGAGCTCCTGCAGGGTCTTGAGCGTGATTTCATCACTTGCACCCGCTTTGCCGAAGAGTGCTCCAAGTACCGGACCAAAGACGAGGGCGTACAACAATGACCCGGTCAGCACCGTAAACACAGTAACTGGAAGGTAGCTCATGAACTTGCCGGAGATGCCTGGCCAGAACATCAGGGGAAGGAAAGCGGCGAGGGTCGTTGCTGTCGATGCCACCACCGGCCAGAACATGCGTTTCGCCGAGAGCACGTAGGCGCTGTGTGGGGAATACCCTTCGACCATCTTTCGGTCTGCATATTCCGTCACGACGATGGCGCCATCGATCAACATGCCGAGGCCCAGCAACATACCGAACATCACCATGAAGTTGAAGGTGTAGCCCATCATGTTGAGGAAGATGATGGCAAACAGGAACGACACCGGAATACCAAGCCCGACGATGACACCGCTGCGAAAACCCATGGCAGCAACTGTCACGATCATTACCAGTGCGAGTGACCAGAGGATATTGCCTTCGAGTTCAGCGACCTGATTGGACGCGAACGGTGCCTGGTCCTGGGTATAGAAGAGTTCTACTTTTTGTGGGACTCGATCGCGGAAATCTTCGACGACCTTCTTGGCGGCGCTGATGGTGTCGATGATGTTGGCTTCATTCCGTTTCACCAGTTCAAGGGTGATGGCATCACGACCGTTCACACGGGCGTAGGTGTTACGGTCCTTAAACGTGCGACGAATGGTGGCGACATCACGCAGCGTGACGACCACACCATCTTTGGCCTTGATGGGTAGGTCGAAGAGATCCTTGGCTTCTTCGATCACGCTCGGGATCTTCACCGAGAAACGGCCAGCGCCGGTATCGAGTGCGCCCGCGGGGATCAGGCGGTTGTTACGGATGACGGTGCTCATCAGCTCTTCGCCGGAGATCTGGTAGGCCTCAAGTGCCTGCGGGTCGATCACCGCTTCGAGCAGTTCTTCTCGATGGCCCTTGAGTTCAATGTCGCGCACGTCGGGAATGGCTTCGAGTTTGTCGCGCAGATCGGTGGCGAGGTTGTAGACGAGCCGCTCAGGGACGTCGTTAGCGACGAGGCTAATCTGCAGGATCGGGAAGTCGTCCGTCGACTCCTCGTTGATGATCGGCTCTTCGGTAGTGCTCGGCAGTTTTGGTTTGGCGCGATCAACCGCTTCGCGAATATCGGAGAGGGCCTTGTCGAGGTTGTAGTCTGCATCGAACTCGACCATGAGGGCCGCACCGCCCTCGAAGGCGTAGGCGGAGAATTCCTCGACGCCTTCTACTGCGCGAATCTCGAATTCCATCGGATGCACGAGCAACCGTTCGGAATCCTCTGGCGAGATGCCTTCATGAATCAGGTTAACGACGAAGAACGGCACCTGAATCGAAGGGTCGTTTTCGATCGGCATCGACATGCGGGCGTAAACGCCCGCGATGATGATCATCACGAGCGCAAGAATGGTTGTGCGCGTTCGGCTGACGGCCGATTCGATGAAGCCGCTCATGCGAAACGTGAGTCGTTGTGATGCGCGCTGAGGTGACCTATGTCCGCACCGATGGGTGCTGCTGGGGCCTTGCGTGCGGAATCCTTTTCATCAGCATCACTCGCCTTCGCCGGCATATCATCGGTGGCTTCAAATACTGGTTCGACGATCTCATCCGGTACCACCATTTCCTGGCCGACCGTGATGATCGTGGCGCGGTCGGGAAGTCCTGACAACCAGATTCCGTCGCGCTCCTGGGCGAGGATTCCGACCTCCTGGAAGTAGACCCGGTTGTCTTGATCGAGCAGTCGGATGCCGGTATTGCCTGCGTCATCCAAGGCCAACAGCGCCGGTGTGATCTTGTGTGCGCGCATTTCGCCGACAGTAATATTGATCTCGGCAGTGATACCGCTGCGCAGGGCGTAGTCAGCGTTCGGAACTTCGATCTCGATGGGATAGGTTCGTGTATCCGGATCACTCTGCTGGCCGATGAAAGTGAGAGTTCCGCTGATGGTTCGTCCGTCAACCAGTTTACTGGTGGTGGCCGCACCCGAGGTCAACGATGCGATGGCTTTCTCCGCGACGCCACCAATCAGCAACATGGGGTCGAGGTCGACAATGGTCGCGCACATGCCGCCGGGAGAAAGAAAGTCACCGGTTTCAGCGTGAATGTCTTCAACGATGCCCCCAAAGGGTGCTCGGATCGACGCGCGCGCGAGCTCAACCTTTGATCGCTCAAGGTTGGCTTCAGCGGAGGCCAGGCGGGCTTTAGCTGCGGCAATGTTGCTTTCAGAGACCAAGCCCTGAGCTTTGAGTTTTTGTGCGCCATCGAAATCGATGCGCGCCTGGTTCAATGCTTCCGCGGCCTCGTGCACCGTAGCATCCCGGCCATCGGTTGCGATTCTGCAGAGAAGCGCGCCTGCCTCAACTCGGTCGCCGCGCTCCACCGGTCGATCGGCCACTCGCCCCGCGGTCTCCGCTTTCACCATCACGGTGCGCTTGTTTTCGGTCTTGCCACGGACGATCAACTGTTGGGTGTACGTCTGGGCTTCGACGATGCGTGCGCGTACGCGACTCGGCGAGCGATCGTCCGAGATGGCGTCCATTCGCTGGTTGGCTTCTTCGATGGAAGCCGGCGGCGCTGCTTCTTCTTCCCTGTTGAGTCCGGACAACATCCAGAGCACGAGGACAGCGGTCATGATCAAAGCGGTGATGTACGTGGCCCGCATGGGAAGGGGTTCCTTGACGACGTCGGACGAGGAGAGAAACGAATGCTACTTTCGGTAACACGAAAGTTTAGACATCGACATCTGGTCTGACCAGCGCGAACGTCACTTTTTTTGTAACGTCGAGTTACTTACGTGTGGATCAGCTTGTTGTGGGGGCGGTTTCCGAACCGCGATTTGGTACTGAGGACGAAAAATTGGGGCTTGGAAGCCCCTCCTGCATGGGTAAGGGAGGGGCTAAATGTGCGAACGACTGGTCAGGCTTTCGCGCTGGCACGCGCTCCCATGCGGTCGTACCACGCCTTGACGTGGGTCAGGTTCTCATCAAAGGGTTGACCGACGTTCTTGCCAAAGGCAAGGAAGCAATACAGCAGCACATCCGCCAACGTGAGTTTGTCGCCTGCGATAAAGGTGCGACCTGCAATCAATCCGTTCAACCAGACGAGTTTTTCGCGAGCGATTCTTTTTAATCCCTCGGCAGCCTCCGGCAACGTGATGATGCGGTCCTTGAAGACTGGCAGACCTTCCGCATAACGAAAACCGTTAGCGAGGTTCTCGACGATATTGAGGTCAATCCGGCGTACCCACATTCGGGTCAGTGCACGCTCCTCTGCGGTTGCGCCGATCAGAGAAGGCCCGGGACCTACTTCGTCGAGGTATTCACAAATTGCGGTGATTTCGGCGAGGTATTGACCATTGTCGAGTTCGAGACAAGGCGATTGCCCAGCGGGATTTCGCGCCATGAACTCAGACCGGCGGTTTTCACCGCCCATCAGATCGATCTTCACAGCATCGAGCTTCATGCCTTTTTCAGCGGCGAACATACGCACGACGTGCGGATTGGGTCCAACGGAGTCATATAGTTTCATCAAATCTCCCCTAGAAACTTCTGGTCAGTGGTTTTGTTGTGAGAACGGACGAGAGGCGCGGTGATTGGGTTACCAGACGCCGACGTTAGGCATGCTCGCCCAGGGCTCTGCAGGCGGCAATGCCTGGCCGCGTTGCAAAAGCTCGACAGAAATGTTGTCCGGTGAGCGCACGAAAGCCATACGGCCATCGCGAGGTGGTCGATTGATCGTCACGCCACCGTCCAAAAGGCGCTGACACGTCGCATAAATGTCATCGACGGCATAAGCGAGGTGGCCGAAGTTCCGACCACCGGTGTACGGCCCCGGATCCCAGTTGTAAGTCAGTTCAACCTGTGCGTCGGTATCTCCCGCTGCTGCTAGAAAAACCAGGGTAAAACGGCCACCTGGATTTTCGTGGCGGCGAAGTTCGGTGAGGCCGAGTTTTGTGCAGTAGAAGTCGATAGAGGCGTCGAGGTCCGTGACGCGGACCATGGTGTGCAGGTATTTCATGGTTGGCCGTGTTGAGCTGAAAGATGGGATCTTAAGGCAGCCCGAAGAGTACCTGCGTGAGTCGTGGGCTGTCACGACTGCATGTCGTCAGGTTTGAAGACCACTCAAGACAAAGTGATGAAGGCCAGGACCGCGAATAAAGTCCCGAGAGCACTCAGGAGCAGAGCAGATTCTCCAGTCGCCAACGTGTCATCACCGCGTTTGATCGTCGGACGCTCGGGTGGCGCCGATGATTCGGCAACAGGTGTGGCTTTTGGTGCCAGCGTCGTGGCAGTCAGTATTGAAGGAGAAGTTGAAGAGTCCATGGCTGCAGTTTAGGCCGGGATATTGCGGTCGGGAAAATCCCGAATATCCATTAGTCCTTGCGCGCCAGGTTCCGAAGTTCTTCGGTGCGCTGCTCGATCCTTTTGCGGTAAGCCGCTGCAACGGAACGAGTCATACACCGTCCATTGTCACGACGGCATTTGAATTCAGATTCCAGCCTACGGATTTCTTCGGCCAGCAGGTCCTCGTGTTTTTCATGGGTCATGGTAACTACAGACACCTCAGCGGTTCTTTCCTTGATTGCTTCAAGAGCGTTGATTACCTTAAGGAAACTCTGATTAATTGAATATTTTCGTCAGAACGAGGCGAGAGGAGCTTAGAAAAATCGCGGAAATGCAGTAGTTCCACGATTTTTTTGGAGCGACGATCAACGAAGTTATGGCGGAAATAGACATTAATCAGAGTTTCCTTATCGGGAATGCCCAGAAAGACTAGGGCAAAGGTATGGGGCGGATTTGCTGGAAAGTGTAATGGCTATGTCCCGGTCCGTTGAGTGCCCGGCTGTGATTCATGTCTCAGGTTGCTCCTCCCGTGATGCTCGGCATAGGCTACTCCCTGAATCTGAAAGGACGCTTAACGCCATGGGCTACCGACGCTTGGTTTTACCTTTTTTTGTTTCGCTGGTTGTCTTGTTATCCGGCTGCGTGACGAACCCAGTCACTGGGAAGAGTGAGATCGGCTTTATCAGCACGGAAAAGCAGATCGCCATCGGTAAGTCCAACTATGTCCCGGCCCAGCAGATGCAAGGGGGGCAGTACTCGGTGGATCCGGACCTGACGGCGTATGTCACGGGCATTGGCCAAAAACTAGCAACCCAAGTGGACGGCACACCGCTGCCCTATGAGTTTGTGGTGCTCAACAACTCCGTACCCAATGCCTGGGCGATGCCAGGTGGCAAGATTGCGCTAAATCGAGGGCTGCTTACTGAGCTTTCCACCGAAGCGGAACTCGCGGCGGTGCTCGGTCACGAGATCGTTCACGCGGCCGCACGCCACGGCGCGAAAGGCATAGAGCGTGGCATGTTGTTGCAGGGTGTCTTGGTCGCAGCCGCAATTGGCACCCGCAACCAGGAATACGCAGGGGCAATGCTTGGTGGTGCGCAGGTAGCTGCAGGTCTCGTCACCCAGAAATTTGGTCGTGATGCGGAACGACAGTCGGATCTGTACGGAACACGTTATCTCGCTAAGGCTGGGTACGACCCACAGGCAGCGGTGAGTCTGCAGGAAACGTTTGTGCGCTTGTCAGAAGGGCGCAAGAGCGGGTGGCTGGAAGGACTGTTTGCGAGTCACCCTGCCTCACAAGAACGCGTAGAAAACAACAAGGCGCTGGTGGCGCAGCTGCGTGCAGAAGGATTCACCGGCGGCGATCTGGGTGCGGATCGTTTTCAGCGGGCGGTGGCACAGATACGTCGTGACGCGCCGGCTTATGCCGCGTACGACGCAGCGCGTAAGGCGATTCAGGATAAAAATCTTGAGGTAGCGTTAACCCAGGTCGACAAAGCAATTTCGCTGCAACCGCGCGAAGCGCAGTTTCATGGACTAAAAGGTGATGTGCGGCGTTTACAAGGCAAACACAGTGATGCGGAGCGACACTATAGTGAAGCCCTCGCCAAGGATGATGGCTATTTCTCCTACTACCTGGGGCGCGGCGTCAGTCGCCTTGCCCTTAAAGAACGGGCAAGTGCCAAAACCGATCTCTCGACGTCGGTGAAATTGTTACCCACAGCGGTGGCGTACAACGAACTGGGTCGAATAGCCGAAGTGGATGGCAATCAAGATGAAGCCATTCAGTACTACGCTGCTGCTTCAAAGGCCCAGGACGCAACGGGCCAAGCCGCGTTTGGGAGCTTGTTGAGGCTCGATTTGCCACGTCAACCCGGTCGTTACGTCAAAGCAGAGCTCGTGAACGACGGCATAGGCCGACTGATTCTCGCCGTCACCAATGGCACTCCTGCAGATGTCGCCGAGGTTCGTGTGCGGGTGGGCTTACGTTGGGCAGCTAGCGGCGACGATGTCCTCGACGTCGACATTGCGAGGCTCCCTGCGGGCGCAACGGCACAACGCGAGGTCAAACTGCGCGAAGAGCAATTGGTAGACGCCAAGGCTGTCACCTTATCCGCGAGGGTGCTCTGACAGGTTGACCCTGTCAGAGCGCCTGTTTGAGTGCTTGGGCGAGCGCGCTCAGTTGCCGCGATCAGCCACTTCGATGGTGATCTTGGCGTTCTTGTGGATGAAGCGCCCTTCAGCAATTTCACTCGACACGACTCGCGCGCCGGTCGGCGTGGTATCGCAAGTCATGCGGGCGAGAGTTCGCTCACCATATTCCCAGCGAGCACCGTTGATGTAGAAGCGGGGCTTCGCTTCGCTTCGATCCACGAAGTAGTGACGCGTGGTTGAAAGCCCGCTGCTATCGGCCGCGAACACCGCTCGACAATTCTCGTAACCGCGCTGGTCCGCCAGAGTACCCGGCCGTGCTTCAGCGAGGCTTGTAAACGCAATCAGGGGCAGGACAGTCAAAGCCAGGTTCTTTTTGGCCAGGTTCTTCATGGCGTTTCCTCTTCAGTTCTGGACCGGTTCTTTTTTACGTGATCTGGCTGAGATCATGTGTTACCTAAAGTAACGTATAGCTCAGGAAGCGGGAATAAAGGTAACGAAGAAACCGAATTGCAGGTTTGTTCAGGGAGCTGGCATGACCAAGCCACAGAGTGGTGCTTTTGATCTCGACTGGAACCTTATCTGAGCGTTTGTTGCTGTCGCGCGTGCGGGCAGCCTGGCGGGTGCGGCAAAGCAGCTGGGTGTGGCTCACCCCACGATCGCCCGCCATTTGCAGCAACTCGAAGAATCCTTGGGATTCTCGTTATTCGCGCGTTCAGCACGGGGTCTGGTGATGAATGAAGCCGGTGAACGGCTCTATGGCGCAGCCGCACCTATGCAGGATGCAGCGCTCTCCTTACGCAACACCGTCGACACCATGGGTGCCCGGCCACCAGAGCGAGTGCGCATCACCGTAGCTGAGCTGTTAGCCGAATTGCTGCCGACACTGGCGTCACCCTCGCCGAGTCTTTTGCCGGAGTTGGGTGTTTCGGTGGACGTGCTGATCACGTCGAGTCGACTCAACTTGCTCGAGCGCGAAGCCGATATTGCTCTGCGTCATGTGCGACCTACCCAACAGGAATTGATTTGTCGACGTGTCGGATCTATTCGCATGAACGCTTACGCCTCGGAAAGTTATCTCGAGTCACGCGGTGCGCTCAGTCGACAGGACGTGGCAACCCATCGGTTGATTGAAAGTCTCGACAGTCAGGATTTCCTTGAAGTGCTGCGTAAGCAGGGTTTTCCCTTTGCAGACAATCAGGTGGTGTTTGGTAGCGATTCGCTGGCGTGTCAGAAGTCTGCAGCCAAGTCGGGATGGGGTGTCGGTGCATTTCCAGAGGCGATGATCGAGGTTGATGATGGACTGGTGCCTGCGATGTCAGAGGGAGAGCCTGTAGATATCCCCGTCTGGTTGGTGGCGAGACCTGAGGTCCGGGAGAATCGCGTGATGAAAGCGCTGTATGACGAAATCGGCCGAGCACTTGAAGGGCGGCTCGAAGCAACGTTACGCGCCTGAGGTTGTTCGTTGGGCGGAGATGAGGCAGCGTTCGGTTTCGGCGACTGACGCTTGCGAGCGAAGGTTGAATCGTAGACGCGATTACACAGCCGGCCACCCCAAGTCCACTTCGATATGACTTCGTCTTGCAGTTCGAAAAAGACACTGCAGCGCGCGACGATGGCACGTTCTCCCGTGTCTTCCTGATTGAGGACCATGTTGCCGCGTGCTCGGCAACCGTCTTCCGCAAATCCGTCACAGGCATCGCCCGTGCCAAAGAACAACGTGGAGGCCGCGGTGAAAACGATGACGCGGTTGCCTTTCTCGTTCACCAGCGTCGCTGAAGGCTGACCGAAAACACCGCGGACATCAGCTTCCGTCGCGCCCACCCAACTGGCGGGTGATGGTTCACGGGTCGCGCAAGCCGAAGCCTGCAACAAGGCAGCCCACAACAGCAGTCGCGTAGCCCGGACGCCGCAAACTGTGTACAGGTCGAGTGATTTCATGGCATGCCCTCGCGTGGCAGTTGAGAAGCAACGTAGCAACCGCGACGGCGCAGCGCAATTCGGATGACTTCTGCGGCTACACTGCGCGCTTCGATACCACCGGTGAAAGTGATGATCGACGTGCGCACCAGCCTCTACGCCCAATCCTGCAATAACGCGGTGGCAAACCATCGGCTGCTGAAAGCGTGTGCTCTCTTGTCGGCTGGTGAACTGTCACAAACACGCACCAGCTTCTTTCCATCGATCATCCACACCCTCAATCACATCCTGACCGTGGACTGGTTCTATGTCAGTCGTATGGAAGATGCTTGTATTGGTCACAGCGCGTTTGAACCGGAACTCCCGCATCCGCGATTCAACGATCTGGAGCGTGAACAGCGCGCGGTGGATCGACGGCTGATGGACACCTGCCGTCGACTAACGCCGGCGAAACTTGAGCAGCCTGTGGTCCTCAAACGTGGCGATCGACACGTTGAAGAAGATCGCCACCGTCTCTTGCTGCACCTCTTCGAACACCAGATTCACCATCGTGGGCAAGTGCATGCGATGTTGTCAGGAACACGTTCCGCACCACCGCAACTCGATGAGTTCTTCTTCGACACACCTCACGAGCGGCAAGTCCGAGCCGCCGACTTTGCAGAGCTCGGGCTGACTGAAGAGGGCATCTGGTTGCAGCAACGCTGAGGACTCAGGGTGTGGCGATGCGCTCACCGGTAAAGGGGATTTCGCCGCGTGGATTGCCTACGACGCCTTCAATCTTGTCGCCGATGACCGTGCCTTTGTATTGCAACGCCATCGCACCCATGGGCATCTCAACAGTCAGCGGAAACGAAAATGTTGCCCCGTCGACTTCGATCTTGGCCAGTTCGAAGGTGCCGCGAGGGCCTACGTAGGTACCCGAGTATCCGGCTTCACCTGTCGCACGTGCCTCACTTTGGCGAATCGTGAGTACGGGGTTGGTCACGCCGTTCGGTGTTTGTACCGCGAGCTTCCACTGACCGGTGACCACCGCCTCATCCGCTACGGTTAACATGGGAAGTGCAACGGCAAGGCTGAGGCCAAAGGCTAACAGCGTTCGAATGAGGTGTTTCAAGATGAAGCTCCTAATCGGGAATGGATCGAGTCTGAAGTGAATCATGCCGACACGCGTCATGCTACATGATCGTGTGAAGGCTCATGTTATCCTCTGACCCCAACCCAACGCCGCAAATGAAGGTCGATGGAGTCTTACAGCGCCGCCACCCGTTATCGCGTCAACGTTCCCGATCGCGTCCCTGCGAACGCGGTGATCGAGCTCGACTATCACACCTTCGGCGGTGACGCGGATCCCGATTTTCAAGGTGACCATCAACTCGCCTGGAAAGCGCTTCAGGATGATGGTGGACCTGATCTCCGTTTCACCCCGTTGAACGGCGGACACTGGATTGTGATGCGTGCTGATCTCATCGGTCAGGTACTGGATCAACCAGAACTCTTTTCAAGCCGCATCCTCGCGCTTCCGAAAGAAGTCGGCGAGGTCTACCGGTTCATTCCACTGTCACTCGATCCTCCCGAACATGGTCGCTACCGTTCCTTGGTGGTGCCGCTCTTCACCGCGAAGATGGTTCACGAGAAAGAAGCCGACATCCGCGCGCTTTCCAACACGTTGATCGACGCCGTGATTGAGCGTGGTCATTGTGATTACGTGGCAGAGTTCGCCAACATCCTGCCCATCTCGATCTTTCATCAGCTGGTGGCGTTTCCGGAAGAAGAACGAGAGCGGCTGCGGCGCATGGCTTATGCGGCGAACGCGGTGAGTGCACAGTCCGCGGCGGGCATGCTCAAAGCGATAGGGGACTTCATCGCGCCGCTGATTGCGGCTCGCCGCAAGGACCCAGGCCCTGATGTCATCAGCGCGCTGCTTCAAGGGCAACCCGGTGGACGACCCATTACCGATGAAGAAGCCCTGCACATGTGTCAGCAGCTCTTCATCGGTGGCTTCCATACGACCGCAGGCACACTCGGGTTCCTGACGTTGCACCTGGCGAAAAACCCTGACTCGCAGAAAGAGTTGCGGGAGGCGCCCGATCGCATCAAGGGGAGAGTCAACGAACTCATGCGGCGCTTCTCCCTCGTTGGCATACCACGCACTGCGACAAGACCGTGCACGTTGGGTGGCCAACAGATCCGTGAAGGTGAAGCGGTCTATTTACCTCTGGTGCTGTACAACTTTGATGAAGCGATTTTTGAGCGTCCCCTGGACGTAGACTTCAGTCGCAAAGCGATACCCCATGCAACTTTTGGTCGGGGCATTCACAAGTGTCCGGGCCAGGCTCTCGGCATGACCGAGATCGCCATCGCGCTGGAGGCATGGCTCACGCGCATCCCTGAATTCCGTTTGGAAGATAACGCCCGCATTCGTATCAAAGGTGGCAGTGTGGGTGGTGTTGAGAACCTCCCCCTCACCTGGCGGTGAATGCGGACTTGAGAGTAGAAACGATAAGGAGTGCTCTATGAACCATCCTTTTTTACGTTATCCCATTGAGCAGTACGCCTACTACGTGACCGACATCGATGCCGCGTGTGCCAAGTGGGCAGAGATGTTTGGTGCAGGACCCTTCTTTATGGATCGTCATTTCTTCGAGAAGGAACGTCCGGGATTTGTTGAAACCTATCGAGGCAAGGCTTCACATCCCGACCTGACTTACGCCTGGGGTCAGTGTGGTCCCGATCATCACATCCAGCTCATCGAACAACATGACAACACACCGTCGATCTATCGCGACATGTTCAAGACCGGTGAGACCGGACTTCACCACATCGCCATCTGTCTGCCTGACGTGAGCAAGGAAAAAGCACGATTCGAAGCGGCAGGTTATCCGTCAGTGACCGAAATTTCCGTGGGTGGTCGACTGGCGGTGAGTTACGTCGATGCGCGTCCGTTGCTGGGGTGTTTTGTGGAGCTCTACACCGAGAATCCGAACTCACGTCGGAACTTCAATGAATGGAAGTCGGCACATTACGCCTGGGATGGAAAAACCGATCTGATCCGCAAAACCAACTGGTAATCGGTCAGGTCAGACACGACAGAGAGATTCGATGAAGGTAGTTCGAGCTTTTGGGTTCCTGTTATTCAGCTTGTTAGCCGCTTGCGCGGAACCGGCAACCGAAGCCGTCAGGCCCAGCGCACCGGAGCGTGTGGGTTTTCACGCCGGAGCGGCCAGCGCTGAGATTTCCCCAGAGCCAGGCGCTTTTATCGCCGGCGATGCGCGCAATCGGCGCTTTGCCGGTGTTCATGACCCGCTGTTTGTCAAAGCCGTGGTACTCCTGAACGGAGATATGGCGCTAGCCATCGTCACCGTCGACAACATCGGGTTAACACGGCCGGACATTGAAGTGATCCGACAACGCGCTTCGACTTATGCAGCACTACCGGGCCTCACACCGGAACGCATCATCGTCAGTTCAACCCATACTCACTCGGGACCCGATGTGGTTGGGCTTTGGGGTGAACATGAACTCTCTAGTGGGCGCGAACCGATCTACATGGATCGGCTGATCACCGCCGTTGCGACTCAGATTTCTGCTGCTGCCGCGAGCTTGAAGCCTGCAACGCTGCGTCTTGCCAGCGGAACACATGACATTGATTGGGTGCATAATGTCATGGAGCCCGATTTGCTCGATCGGCAGATGGGTGTGCTGCAGTTTCTCGACGCCGAACAGACGACCATTGCCACACTCACCAACTTCGCCTGTCACCCAACAGTGATGGACGCCATCTCAGATCAGGTTTCGAGCGACTATGTGGCTGGCTTCTATCGTGTCATGGCTGACCATCTCGCCGGTGAACATCTCTTCCTTCAAGGAGCGATTGGTGGCTGGGTGCAGCCCGACAAAGTGGATCGGAGTTTTGAAAAGGCAGATGACTATGGCGCCGATGTGGCTCACGCCAGTCTGACGTTGCTCCTGACGGCGGATGAAGACCCGGTGCCGACGCTGGATCTTGCGCGGCGCGAGTTTCTCATTCCATTGGAAAATCCCGGTTTTTCGATCTTGCTTAAGGCAGGAGTCTTAAATCGACCGTTGGAGGATGGACAGCTACGTACCGAGACCGCGTGGATCAGCGTCGGTGATGCGGTGCTCGTGACGCACCCCGGTGAAACTTCACCACAACATTCGTTGGATACCCGCGCACTGATTGATCGACGTCACTCCTTTGTGATGGGTCTCACGGGAGATGCTCTCGGATACATCCTCAAGCCCGAGTACTTTGAAAACGTCTCAGCGTTCCCGTCGGCGGAATATCTGACCGCCACTTCGGTGGGTCCAAAAGCGGCGCCGCTGCTGATGGAGAACATCGCCGCGCTTGCCCAATCGATGAAGGAAACGAATCACGTAGATTCGGGAGGACTCATCGGTGGCGAAGCTCACTGAATCCGCTGTTCGTGCCGCGGCGGCGCGCCTGGATGCCGCGGAAAAAGGCCGTCAGCAGATCCGCTCCGTTTCGTTCGATCACCCGGACATAAGCATTGAGCATGCTTATGCCATCCAAAAAGCCTGGATCGATCTCAAACGTGCCCGCGGGCGACGCATCATCGGTCGCAAGGTCGGCCTCACCTCCAAGGCCATGCAGCAAGCCATGCAGATTGATCGGCCAGATTTTGGTGTCTTGCTCGATGACATGTTGATCGCGTAGGGCACGGCCATTGAAGTGGCGGCGCTCACGGATTTGCGTATCGAAGTGGAAATCGCCTTTGTACTGGGAGCACCGCTTCAAGGCACCAGCCAGACACTGGCCGATGTGCTCGCTGCCACTGCCTATGTGGTTCCCGCGGTCGAGCTCATCGCTGCGCGAACGTTTCGTATTGATCCTGAAACCCGCAAGGCGCGGGGTGTCGTCGACACCATTGCGGATAACGCAGCCAGTGCCGGTATCGTCATGGGTGGTCGCCCTATGCATCCGTCTGCCGTTGATCTTCGCTGGATCGGCGCGATGCTCTGGAAGAACGGCGAGATCGAAGAGAGTGGTGTCAGCGGCGCGGTGATGAATCATCCTGGCAATGCGGTGGCTCGGCTCGCCAATACCTTTGGTGCGCTGGGTGAGCGGCTCGAAGCCGGCGAGATCATTCTTTCCGGTTCGTTCACGCGTCCCGTGACCGTCGCTGCTGGTGATCTCTTCCACGTGGATTTTGGCACGATGGGATCGTTCGCGCTGCGATTTGTCTGAACTCGGCACACGCGGCGAAACCGCGGGTGCAAGCATCGACAACGCTGTGTATCTTCATGCTCAATCGTGTACTTGGGAGTGGGCATGAACTTCAATCAGGCCGAGTGGCGAAAGGCGTGTTCTGTCGACGGTGAGTTTCGGGAAGCGGCGCGTTTCTGGAACGGCGGCCTTCGGCTGCGCATGGATGGTGCTGCTCTATCACTGATCGTTCGTGATGGTGAAGTGATCAGCCGAGACGCCACTGATGACGATGTTGTCATTGAGTATGCCGGCGAGGCGTCCGTGTGGTCTGACTTCCTGGCTGCCAAACCACCTCGTTTCCACAACGATCTCATGGCCAACCTCGCCACCGGATCGGGCCTTCGCGTGCTGGGTGATTCTAAGATGCACGCGCAGTACTACGGCGCCATCATGCGCGCAGTTGAGCTCTTGCGCCCCGCGTTAGACGCCGCACCTCCACGCATTGATCGAAAGGAGGGTCAATACGATGCGCCCGTAGGCCGTTATGTGCATCTCAACCTCGGCGGTCATGATCACCGGGTTTATTTCGAAGAAGCAGGCACCGGTATTCCGCTGCTGCTGCAACACACCGCTGGTTGCCATGGCAGTCAGTGGCGCCATCTCTTCGAATGTGCCGAGATCACGTCACGATTTCGGTTGATCGCCTATGACTTACCTATGCACGGCAAATCGCTGCCGCCTACCACGAAGAACTGGTGGACTGAACCTTATGCGCTGCGTGGAGACTTTCTGCGTAGTGTGCCACTCGCTCTCGCTCGAGTATTAAAGCTGGATCGTCCGGTTTTTATGGGGTGTTCCGTGGGTGGGCTCCTCGCACTCGATCTTGCGCACAAACACGCGGACGTTTTTCGTGCAGTGATCGCGGTTGAAGGTGCGTTACGAATTGGCGGTGATCTCGGATCGCTGTCGATGCTCTATCACCCTCAGGTGAGTAATGCCTACAAGGCGCGGTTGATGGATGGCCTGATGGCGCCCGCGTCACCGGTAGCGCTCCGTCGTGAAACCTCGTTTGTGTACGCCAGTGGCTGGCCGCCGGCCTTTGTCGGCGACTTGCAGTACTACATCGATGAATATGACCTGCGCAGTTCTGCACATGAAATCGATACGCAGCGCGTGGGTGTGCACGTCCTTTCGGGTGAATACGACTACAGCGGACGCACTGAACTCGGACGTGCAGCTCATGAAGCGATACCGGGTTCAACCTTCACGGAAATGAAGGATATGGGTCACTTTCCGATGTCTGAAAATCCTGCAGCGTTTATTCAACACCTGTTACCCGTTCTTTCGAGGATCACGGCATGAGCGGCGCGATCAACTTCGCCCATACAGAAGAGCAGAGTCTTTTTCGCGACTCGTTACGCAAGTTCCTGCACGCTGCATCGCCAACGTCGCGTGTGCGCCAGATGCAGACGACGGAGTCAGGGTTTGATCCACAGCTTTGGGCACGCATGAATCAGGAGTTGGCGTTACCGGGTATCGCGATTGCTGAGTCGCAAGGTGGTTCTGGGTTTGGTTGGGTTGAGCTCTGTATCGCCGCCGAAGAAACCGGCTATGCGCTGACACCTTCACCGTTTTTCGCTTCGTCAGTCATGGCCGTTGCTGTTCTCAACACGATAGCTCCTAACGATCCGCTGCTGGCGCGCCTCGCATGCGGTGAAGTGCGAGCAGCTACAGCGTTACTTGAAGGTCCAGCGGGTTGGCAAACTGAGTGTTTCACCTGCCGCGTCAATCAGCATCGTGCCGTCGGCGTGAAACAGTTTGTGATCGATGGTGCTACCGCTGACGTATTGCTTGTCTTTGCGGCGGATGCGGAAGGGATCGGGCTTTATGTGTTGGAAGAGGCCACGGCTGTAGAGCGTCAGCCGTTGACGGTGATTGATCCCACACGACGACTCGCTCGCGTAACCTTCACGGGCGCGCCCGTCAGAATAGCCGGTACTGTGTCGCCTGCTCAGTTCGAACGGATTATCGATCTTTGTTCAATCGCCCTTGCCAACGAGATGGTGGGTGGCATCTCGCGCCTCTTTGACGACACGCTCGCCTTTACTCGATTACGTGTTCAGTTTGGACGAACGATTGCGTCGTTTCAGGCGATCAAGCACCGCATGGCCGAGTTGCTGCTGCAAGTGGAACTAGCCCGCTCAGCGGCGTACTACGCAGCACAAGCCGTGGATGCCGGTGCCGCAAACCTCTCGTATGTTGCGAGCCTCGCGAAGTCGACGGTGAGTGACGCGTACATCTTCACCGCGCAAGAAGCCATTCAGTTGCATGGGGGCATCGGCTTCACCTGGGATCACGACACCCAGCTCTGGTTCAAACGCGCGAAGAGTTCGGAGGTGTTGTTCGGCACTTCAGCGTGGCATCGAGACCGGATGATCCGTCATTTGGAGGAAAATTCAGTGGCAGGAGGCAAACGAGCATGAGCGAACTCACTGCAGAAAACGTCCGTCAGGAAGTTCGCGCATGGCTCAAAGCCAACTGGGATCCGAACCTCTCTCTGGTCGCATGGCGTAACAAACTCGTCGATGCGGGTTGGGGCCAACCGGAGTGGCCCACCGAGTGGTATGGACGAGGATTCTCTGCTGAGCTCGTCCGGGTGATCGAACAGGAGTTCGCACGAATCGGCGCCGTATCGGGGGCGAAGTCTGGCATCCGATTACTCGCTGCGGCGACGCTGCTCGAACACGGGACCGATGACCACAAACGTAAATACCTGCGCCGGATCATCACTGGTGAAGACACCTGGTGTCAGCTCTTCAGCGAACCCGGCAGTGGATCCGACCTCGCGGGATCAACGACGCGTGCGGATTTGCAAGGCGACAATTGGATCATCAACGGCCAAAAGGTCTGGACGACGAGCGCCCATCATGCGGACTGGGGGCTCCTGCTTGCGCGTACCGACTGGGATGCGCCCAAACATAAAGGACTGACATTCTTTGTCATCGATATGCATCAACCGGGTGTGGTAGTGCAGCCCCTCAAACAGATGAATGGTCATGCCTCGTTTAATCAGGTGTTCATGACCGATGCGGTGGTGGCGCGAGAGAATCTTGTTAGCAAGATCGGCAATGGTTGGGCAGTGGCGATGACGACCCTGGCCCATGAGCGTCGCCGCGCCGACGGATTGCGATCAGGTGCCGCGGATGTCGACCGTCAGGCGATCGTACGTGGCAGCATTCACGAAGAAGAAGCGCGGGAAAACGCCACGGTGATGGCGCCTTATACCTGGTATCCGCAGCGTGCAGGGCGTGTCGATCTGGCGCTGCCTCAGGCACTGGCTACCGGCAGAGTCGGCGACCCCGTTGTGCGCCAGGAGCTCGCCAAATTGCTTAGCCTCGCGAGTGCGGCGGAGTGGACTGCACGCCGCGCCCGTGCTACCCAACAAGCGGGTAAGGCTCAAGGACCCGAAGGATCACTCGGCAAACTGGTGGCGAGTCACGTGGCGCGGCAGGCACAAAAAGTGCACACGCTGATCGCCGACATGAACTCCATGTTGTCCGGCAGTGATGGACCTGAAAACGGAATCATCGCCGAGATTCTTGTCTCGGTGCCGGCCGTGTCCATTGCTGGCGGCACCGATGAGATTCAACGCAACATCATCGCCGAACGTGTGCTCGATATGCCGAAGGAGCCGCGGTTCGACGAGGGACCGTTCCGCGACATTCCAAGGAATTGATCAACCTTTACGGAAACGCACCGGCATCGAACGGATGCCGGAGATAAAGGTTGAAGGTAACCACTCCGGTTCACCGATAAGCTCGAGATCGTGCATACGATCCAGCACCTCTTCGAGCATGCAGTCGATCTCTACACGCGCGAGGTGTTGACCGAGACAGACGTGGGTGCCCGTGCCAAAGGCGATTTGTGCGTTGGGTGTGCGATGAATGTCGAACACCTCAGGGTTTGGAAATTGTTTGGGATCATGATTGGCCGCGCCGAAGTAACGCACCACCTTGTCGCCTTTGCGAATTTTCTGACCTCGCAGTTCCGTGTCGGCAGTCGCCGTACGTCGCATGTAGATCACGGGTGACACGACCCGCAGCATCTCATCGCGTGCTCCGGCGACAAGGTTTCGATGGCTGCGCAGCTCCGCAAGCACCTCGGGTCTTCGAATCAGCTCATACACTCCTCCAGCGACGAGATTGCGAGTGGTATCGCCACCCGCATCGATGAGCAGCATAAAGAAGAGCTGGAAGTCCATGAGGTCGAGCCGCTGCCCATCCACTTCCGCGTGTACGATCTGTGATGCCAGATCCTCGGTAGGGCGCTCAAGTTTTTCTTTGTAGACCTTCTCGGCGTAAGTGAACATCTCGATCACCGCCTTGATCTGTGCGCCTTCTGGAAGCGCCTCGGGCGCGGAGTGAATGATCTCGGTCAGACCATAGAGCTTGCGACCATCGTCGAGCGGAATGCCGGTGAGTTCAGCGATGACATACGACGGCAATTCACCGGCAATGGCGCTGACGAAGTCACATTCACCTCTCATGATCACCGCATCGATAATCTCGCCTGCCAGTGCGCGAATA
Source organism: Gammaproteobacteria bacterium (assembly GCA_005799745.1). Classification (GTDB taxonomy): domain Bacteria; phylum Pseudomonadota; class Gammaproteobacteria; order Pseudomonadales; family Azotimanducaceae; genus SYFY01. The sequence goes on along the minus strand of SYFY01000207.1, from coordinate 9,083 downwards.
CGTGGGCGCAGAGCAGCAGCAGGGCCTTTGGTGAACTCGCGACTGATCAGCCTTCTGAATTGGGTGTGTTGCGGGGGATCCATCATCAACATCATCTTGTGATCACCTCCCGAGGCAGGTGACCCCTGCAAGGGATCGGCGATCATGATGGTGGGTTCCGAAGAGAAGGTGCCGGGCTGACGACCTGACTCCGCCACGTCTGCATACGTCGACAGCACCCAGAAACCCGGTCCGCCCGGCTCCTGATGAAAATAGGCCGGCGCTTTTTCGCGAAGCCAGTTGTACTGATCGTGGGGGTGCCCTTTGGCGAACGACGTGGCGCTGGTGAGATCGATCTGCATGGTCTGGCTCTTCACGGAAAGGGGTGAGTGTAGAGAAAAGTCCGGAGCAGAAGCGAGCACATCGGATACAGTCTTTCGATGGCAGAGCAGGAGCTGACCCGTGATCGAACGCACAGTTCATTGCACTGCGGATCGACAGTGCGCGCTCGGGCACGCCAGAAAATCCGGTGACCTCGATACTTCTCGCGACCACACGGATGAGAGTCCATGGCTGTTGTTGACCGGATTGTTTTTACCGAACCGATGATGACGGCGTTTGCGGCAGCGTCACACGATGTGAATCCACTGCACACCGACCCGAACTATGCGGCGCGAACACCCTTTGGTTACCCCGTCGTGTACGGCGTGCTCGGGTTGTTGGCGGCGCTGCGTAATGTGCTTCGCACGATGCCCATTTGCATCACGCACCTGCAGGCCGATTTTGTACGGCCCCTTCACCTCGGTGAGCTTGATGTGATGGCGCCGCCGGTTCAAAAGAAAGTACCTCCCTCGAATGGGACCGAGGCTCTCATCGCTGAACTCTGGCGCATGCAAGTCGGTGAAGTGGATATTGGTCGGGAAGACAGTTTCTTCGATGTGGGCGGCCATTCGCTGATGACCGTTGAGTTCCTGAATCGCTTAAAGGAGCGCACCGGGGTGCGCCTGCGGGTTCGCGACATCGTCTTTGAGGACCTTCAGGGAATCGCTGCGCTTGTCGAGCGTGCTGCTTCGTCAGGAGAGAAGAAGGGACTCCTTTCCCGACTCTTCGGTTGAGGTGCTTCGGTACGAGCGACCGATACAGAGGAATCAATCAGCTTCCTGTATCTGACTGCAGACGGGATAATCCGGAGGATAAGACCCAAAGACCGTTGCCGTGCAGAACCTCAATCTCGATGCCTACTGGATGCCTTTCACGGCGAATCGGGAGTTTCGCAAGAATCCGCGCATGATCACACGGGCGGAAGGCGCCTATTTCTACACCGATGACGGTCGCAAGATCTTTGATGGTCTCTCTGGACTTTGGTGTTGTGGTGCTGGCCACAATCGGCCGGAAATTGCCGACGCGGTGAACGATCAGCTGCGCACCCTCGATTATTCGCCGGCGTTTCAATATGGCCATCCAGGTGCCTTTGAACTCGCAGAGCGCGTGGGGAAACTCATGCCACAAGGCCTTGATCGAATCTTCTTCACCAACTCCGGCTCAGAAGCCGCGGATACGTCCCTCAAGATCGCACGTGCCTACTGGCGGCTGAAGGGGCGCGCTGAGAAAACGCGGCTGATCGGTCGTGACAAGGGATATCACGGAGTGAACTTTGGCGGCATGCATGTGGGAGGCATCGCTCCCAATCGCATGCCTTTTGGTGATGGACCCACGACAGACCATATCCCGCATACGCTCTTGCCTCAAAACGCTTTCAGTCGTGGGATGCCGACACACGGACTAGAACTAGCCAATGCTCTTGAGGCGATCATTGCGCGTCATGATGCGTCGACCATAGCAGCGTTGATTGTTGAGCCCTTTGCCGGTTCCGCCGGCGTGATCGTCCCGCCTCCCGGATACTTGCAGCGTCTGCGTGAAATCTGCACGAAACACGACATCCTTCTGATCTTTGATGAGGTGATTACGGGGCTCGGTCGTTCCGGTGCGCTCACCGGCGCCGAGGCTTTTGGGGTCAAGCCAGACATGATCAACATCGCCAAACAACTCACCAATGGCGCGATCCCTCTCGGTGCTGTTGCAGTACGACGCGATATCTTTGACACCTTCATGGAGGTGACCTCGCCTGAATACCTGCTCGAATTTCCCCATGGATACACGTATTCCGGTCACCCCGTGGCGTGTGCTGCTGCCCATGCAGCGCTCGATATTCTTGAAACAGACGGGCTGATTCAGCGTGTCGCCGAAATGGCCCCTTACTTCGAGGAGGCGGTGCATTCACTCAAGGGGGAACCAAACGTTGTGGACATTCGCAACTTTGGTTTTGCTGCTGGCCTCTCACTGGCGCACTGCCCAGGAGAGCCCGCCAGGCGACCCTACGAAGTTGCCATGCGTTGCTACGAGCGCGGGTTCTATGTTCGCTACGGCGGTGACACGATTCAGCTTGGACTGCCGTTTATCAGCGAGCGGTGGGAGATTGATGCGTTGATTGAAGCGTTGCGTGGTGCGCTGCGACAAGGTTGAAGCAGGCAATTTCCGCGGTTAATCTGCACCCCCTTCTAACGCAAGCCACTGACGCAAGTATCCGGGGCTTGCTGACAAACCAGCACACTCATCCGTACACGTTAAGGTTCCATGCTTCTTCGTCTCGGCAGTTTTCCCATTGGATTCACGCATGATTTCATCGAGAACGATGGCCACCCGTACCTAAAGCGATGGGTCTTCTGGTTTGGTGGCACGCTACGCATACACCACTTTCTGGCCAGCGATGAAGATCGTGCGGTGCATGATCATCCTTGGTGGTTCGTCACGTTTCCTCTTACGGGTTATGCGGAGTACATCCGCGAAGGCGGGGTGGAAGTTCGTCGAGCGGTGAAGCCATGGCGGCCACACCTCCGCGGCGCGACCTTTCGCCATCGGGTTGAGCTGTTGAAATTTCCGACGTGGACAGTTGTCCTCACTGGACGGAAGTCACGGGAGTGGGGTTTTTGGCCCGATGGTAACTTCGTGCACAACGAGGCGTGGCAGGTCCACCTGTCGACCCAACTTCAGGATACTTCGGTAGCCTGAGGTCGTTGCCTCGTTCACGCCTCCTTCCACTTCGTCCACAATCATTCAGGCCGACGGTAGACGGCCATCAGGATGCACCAGAATCTTCGCGTGTTGTGATGATCTGCGCAGTGCATCGAAAGCACCGACGACCCCATCGAGCCCCACATGGCCCGTAATCCAGGGGCGCCAGTTGATGCGTTCCGAAGCGAGAATCCCGAGCGCCTGTTCAAACTCCGTCTGTTCATAGAAGCTGACAAAGCGGACAACGAGTTCCTTGGTGATCGCCGTGGCCGGTGTGATCGCCTCCGTTCCGTGGGTAATGCCTGCAACAATAATCTCGGAGCGGGCCGGTGCACGCTCGATGCTGGTCGCGATCATGCCGTTTACACCAGTGCACTCGAACACCACGATAGGCTGAGAGGACATGGTGCCGGGGATTTGTTCAAACGGCGTTGACCGGTTTGCATCAATGGTGGCTGTTGCGCCGGTTCGAAGTGCAAGTTCGCGGCGGAAGTCCGACAGATCGGAAGCAATGATGGTCGTGAAACCCTTGAGTTTCAGCGACGCGATAACCGAAAGACCAATCGGCCCGCAGCCGATGACCACGGCCGGATGCGCATTCCCGAGTTTTGTGCTGTTGACCGCATGCAAGCCGATGGCGAGAGGTTCTGTGAGTGCTGCCGCTTCCACCGGTGTGTTTTCCGGTACAGGGATGAGCCGATCTTCCGTCATCAGGAAATACTCGGCGTAGGCACCATCCACGAGCGGCGATGCGCCCATCGGCAATTGTCCATAAACGCCGCTGACAAAGGGCATGGCGCAGGCGTGGCTCCCAACGGTCAGCGTCTGGCGCGTTTTGGGCCCGAAGCTGACGATTTCACCCACGAATTCGTGGCCAAGCACGACACCCCGGTCGAGTATGTCTTTCGATACACCCGCCTTAAGGCCCATCTCGTAGTAGTGACTGGCATGGCGGAAGAGATGCAGGTCAGAGCCGCAGATGCCGCAGGCGAGGGTGCGCATCAGAACCTGGCCTTCTCCGGGCTGTGGCAATGGCCGATCCTCCACCGTCAGTGCCTCCGGACGCATGACCACGGCGCGCATCAGCGTATCTCCCCGACAACCACGACCGCCGCAGACGACTGGTTCCCCTGCTCACACAACAGCCGATAACCGGCCAGGACGTTGTGCGCGTCTGCAATGGAGACCACGTTACCTTCTCCGTCGATGTTGATGTTGGTGCCGTGGATCATGAACCAGACCACCGTTTCGCCACGCTGATCAGCGGGGATGACAAGCGTGTGCACGGAGCCGGAGGGTTCGAACAGGAACGAACCTGCGGCATTCACTGTCTCCGGATACTCTTCGTAATACCACTCGCCTTGCAGTGTGAAAGCGTAGACCGGTCCAGTGTGGTAGTGGGTGATGACCCGGGTGCCCGGTGCCATGCGATTGCGAGTTATCCAGATGTTCTGCGACAGATCCACCATCAGCAGCTGGATGAGTGTGCCGCCACCCACGTCGACAAAAGGTGCGTCGGAGTCGCCAACGTGCAGTGCTTCGGTCAGGCCTTGCAGAGGAATGACCGTTCGACCGGCCGGTCTTGCTGGGGTGGGTTTCACAGTGCAGTTCTCCTCATTGGATCGCGTCTGATCATGGCGTGGTGCTGACTGCGCGCCGGTTGTATTCCGCTCGGGCCTCGTCGTACATCGGTGGAAGTGGCATCCGCCTCGGTGAGTACCACGGCAGGTAGATCGGAGCGAGGTTCTTCAGTGTTCGTCGCATGTAGATGCTGCGGTTTCGATCCCGGACGGATTTTGCCTCGGGATTGTCGTGGGCAGCCATCAGGTCGGGAAAGGCCTCGATCATGGTCGCTGCGAGCGCCTTACCAAGACCAACAAAGTGGTTCTGTGCCCAGATTCCAACCCGCAAACCGTACAGATATCCCCGGCCTAGCGCTTCATAGGCATCGAATGCCACCGTCCGGTGCTCCACTTCTTCCATGATGTGCCAGAGCATCAGGTCACGAATCGGGTCTTTCATGGTGTCGAACACACGCAGTTCGAGTTGTGTGCGGGCACCGGCGGCCGTATAGGCCTCGAAGCCTTCAGCGTAGGCGAGGTTCCAGGTCAGCGTGCGTTTTTCGCTGAAGCTGCGGTACTGCGTCTCGATTGCAGCGAGCTGTTGACGCATTTGGTTCCGGGCGATTTCCGGCATGACGGCCAACACCTGTTCATTTGCACGTGCATGCTGCTGGTAGTGTTGTCCTTCCTGGGAGCAAAACTGGCGCATGTCGTGACGTAATGCTTCGTCCTTCGTCTCGTTCATGGCCGTGCGGATCGTGCGCATCAGATAGGGCTCAAGGAAGGGCAGAAGCATCCATGTGCCGAGAAAGAGAAAGGAAAAGGCCGGATCGTGTTCGATAAACACGAGTTCCATGTCTTGCGGAAACTCGAATGCCATCTTGCGGACGGTGATGGATTCCATAGGGTTTTTCCCGGCCTGGTTGTATCAGTTGTCCGTTGTTTTCCGAGGGTTGCTGCTCGGGCCTGCCTTATAACGCTCAGTTTTGTGCTGCCAAACGTCGCACCAGTGACTGTCGATCGACTTTTCCGTTCGGCAACAACGGCAGTGCCGCTTCAATGGTGAATTCCTTGGGGACCTTGTAGTTGGCGATTCGTCCCTTGAGAAATCCGCGGATGGACTCGGCCGTAACCTGATGCCCCGCCTTGGGCATCACGAACGCGTGCCCCACCTCCTGGTACAACGCGTGTGGCACGGGCATGACTGCGCTCAGCAGGACATCGTCGTGTTCGGCGATGGCTTGTTCGATCTCGAGTGGGTAGATGTTGTAGCCACCGGACTTGAACATTTCCTTGATACGACCGACGAAGACCAGATTGCCATCCTCGCGCTGATAACCCAGGTCGCCGGTTTTCAGAAAACCATCCGGGGTGAATGCGTCCGCCGTTGCTTCCGGGCGATTGAAGTATCCCGACATGACGTAAGGCCCCCGGAACTGCAGCTCACCCGTTTGTCCTGCCGCGCACGGTGTTCCATCCTCGAAGGCAACCCTGACCTCACATCCGGAAAGGGGTTTGCCGATGGTATCGGCGACATCGGCGAGGGGCGCATTCAAAGCCGTGTGGGTGATGATGCCGCAGGTTTCTGTCTGGCCGTAGACCGATGAGATCGGACAACCCACCGGCTCCCAGGCGCGCAGGATGTTAATAGGTGTCGTTGCGCCACCGCAGACGATGAGTCGGGTGTGCGCCAGTTTCTCTGCAGAAAAACCCGGACGGCTCATGGTCATCATGAATCCCGTGGGTGAGGTCACGAGGTAGGTGGGCTCCTCAGCGGCGCGAATCCTGCCGAGGGCATCGATGTCCACCCGATGATAAAAAATGATGCGTCCACCGGCGGCGAGGACGTTCATGCAGACATTGTTCAGGCCACCGACGTGGTTGATGGGTGATGCACATACGGTGCTGCGCAGCCGGTCGCCCATCCACGCTGCATTCGCGACAGCGGACTTCGTGATCGTACCCTGGGATAACATCGCGCCTTTGGGTTGGCCCGTTGTGCCTGAGGTGTAAACGATCACGGCGATGTCATCCGGAGTGACTGCGGCGCGTGCAGTGTTCAATGTCGCATCGCTGATCCGCTCACCACGCTGAAGAAATGTCTGTGCAGCGATGGCCTCGCCACGAGGTTCACCAAACGTGACGATTTCGCGAACACTTCCATCGAACGCCTGCAGTTCCTCGTCGTAGGTCCTGTCGTCAATTGGGGAGCAGACCAGAACGAGCAACGGCGTTGCATCCTGAAGCAGGTATTCGAATTCGCGGGCTCGGTAGACGGGATTGATGCCAAGCCAGATCGCACCGATGGAGGTTGCTGCGAGGTACGTGACCCAGAACTCGAGCCCGGGTGGGGCCAGCGTTGCGACCCGATCACCGTGTTGCACGCCAGCCGCCAGCAGTCCTTTTGCGCAACGATCCACCTGGTCGCGCAATGCAAAAAAGGTGAGGCGTTCTTCTCCACGCACGGCACATTCCTTGTCGGGGGTGCTTGTGGCGTGGTGGTGCAGCAAGTCGTAAATCACGTTGAGGCGCATGTCGGTTCTCCGAAGTCCACGCCGTCGTCGGCGGGTTCCGCGACGAAAGCCTGTTGAACGTTTGTATAGTTTATTTCGACGCGATTATATTTCGCAATATGTTGAAAAAAAACATATAGATTGCAGATTTTTCGGTTCTTTATGCTCATTTATCTGAGTGATCGTTTGTATAGTACTGACTGCTACAGGCATGAGCGGTTGAACGCACGATGGCGGGCGACTGCTCAAACGGGTTGGCGCGTTGCGAACGTCGCCACGCATTTGGAGTTGACCATGCGGTTGGACAGGCTGCGCTGACTCGTGGTTGTTTGTAGTGCAAACCATTCATTGGGTCACACGTTCTTGAACGATCAGAACCAGAGTGTCGTTGAACTTGTATCGGGTCGGGAGCGACTGCTGAAGTCAGCCCTCAAGCTCTTTGCCGAACGTGGATTTGATGGCGTGAGCGTTCGCGACATCGCTGCCGACGCCAACGTCTCGGGCGGGCTGATTAAACATCACTACGGCTCGAAGGAAGGGCTTCGGCAAGCGGTTGATGAGTATTTCATCAGCCGATTCGAGTCTTTTTACGGTACGGGCGACCAACACGTTGAGAACCTGCAAGGCGGTGAATTTCTCGCCACCATCGACAGCTGGGTCAGCAGCGTAGCCGACGAGTGGCCGATCTTCAGTCGCTACTTCCGACGTGCGCTGCTGGAAGAAACGGAGTGGGGCGCGGCGTTGTTCAAACGTTATTTTGAGATCGTCCGGGGTTCGATCGACCGGCTTGATGCACAAGGGCGAATTCGCCCGGACGTCGATCGGCTCTGGTTGCCGTTTCTTTTCATCTTCCTCGAGACCGGCACGCTGCTTCTGGACCAGTACATCGAAAAGTCACTAGGTCGCTCAGGCTACGACCGCGATCTGTGGCGGCGACGCTACCTGGCGTACAGCGACATGATTGCACGCGGGATTATGATAGAGCCCGGTAACACGTCGTCATGAGCGGAAGGGTTTCCGACACACCCCATTTCCCGGTTAACCCAATGCGGTCAACTGTTCACTGAGTGCCGCACGTTTCTGCTCAGCATCCGCTGCTTTTTCGCGTTCTTTCGCAACAACATCCGCCGGCGCATTGGCAACAAACTTCTGGTTGGAAAGTTTGCCGTTGACGCGGGTAACTTCACCTTCGAGACGGCTGATCTCCTTGCGTAGACGATCACGTTCACCGGCGAGATCAATCAGACCTGCGAGCGGAATCATCATCTTGAGCGAGCCGACCATCGCGAGTGAGTTGGCAGGTGGCGTTGATGCTGCATCCAGCCACGCTAACGAATCCACTTTGGCGAGGCGCTTGACCAAAGGCTCACACAGTTCAGCGAGTTCACGATCACGTGGCTCTCCGCCTTGTAGCAGCAGATTTACGGCCAGCGACGGTTTGATATTCGCTTCACCACGGATGTTGCGAATGCCGAGCACGACACCTTTGAGCCACTCAATGGCGGCTTCCGCGTGAGTATCGGCGGCGAACTCCAGCGCCTCCGGGTAGGTCTGCACCATGACGCTGCCTTCGGGCAGACGTAGCCGCGTGCGAACTTCCTGCCAGATGGTCTCGGTGATGAAGGGAATGATGGGGTGTGCCGCACGCAGCAAGACTTCGAGCACATTGAGCAGCGTGCCCTTGATTGCATTCAGTTCACCGGCGGGTGTGGCGGGATTCCAGAGCAGCGGCTTGGTGATCTCGAGGTACCAGTCGCAGGACTCGTGCCAGGCGAAGTCGTAGATGCTCGCGGCGAGCAAGTCGAAGCGATAAGTCTCAATGGCCAGTGTATTGGCTTCGAGCATCTGCCGCGTGCGGCTGATGATCCAACGATCCGCGAGTGAAGGTTTTGCTGCTGCGGTCGGCACATAACCTTCGGTAGTGCTGAGTACGAACGTCGCGGCGATCCACAGCTTG
>SYFY01000206.1 GCA_005799745.1 Gammaproteobacteria bacterium | reverse complement strand
GCCGATCTTGCACTCACCGGGTGTAATCACGCCGGGGCAATTCGGACCGATGAGTCGTGCATCAGAGACATCGAGGCGAGCTTTCACCGCCAACATATCGAGGATCGGAATACCTTCTGTGATGCAGACGATGAGCTTGATGCCGGCGTCGAGTGCTTCGAGGATGCCGTCTTTCGCAACCGGCGCAGGAACGTAGATCACTGATGCAGTCGCGCCGGTAGCCTTCACCGCACCGGAAACCGTATCAAACACTGGCAGGCCAAGATGTTTCGTGCCACCTTTGCCCGGCGTTACACCACCAACGAGTTTCGTTCCATAAGCCAGCGCCTGCTCACTGTGCAACGTGCCTTGTGAACCGGTGAATCCCTGACAGATCACCTTCGTGTCTTTATTGATCAGAATGCTCACTGCTTGCCTCCCGCTGCGGCGACGACTTTTTCCGCCGCTTCTCGAAGCGAGTTGGCGGGAATGATGTTGAGTCCACTCTCTTTCAGACGCGCACGCCCTGCTTCGGAGTTGTTGCCTTCGAAGCGAACGACAACGGGTACTTTCACGCCGACGTCCTGCACCGCACCGATGATGCCGTCAGCGATGGTCACACAGCTGACGATGCCGCCGAAGATGTTGATGAGCACCGCTTTCACAGCTTGATCGGAAAGAATGATCTTGAAGGCTTCCGTCACCGTCGCCTTGGTGGCACCACCACCCACGTCGAGGAAGTTGGCGGGTTGACCACCAAAGAGCTTCACCAGGTCCATGGTGCCCATGGCAAGACCTGCACCATTCACCATGCAACCAATGTTGCCTTCGAGAGCCACATAGTTGAGGTTGTGTTCAGCGGCCTGCGCTTCACGTTCGTCTTCTTGTGATGAATCCTGCATCGACGCCACTTTCTTCTGGCGATAGAGTGCATTGCCGTCGATGTTGATCTTGGCATCGAGGCAATGCACGTTGCCTTGTTCGGTGATGACGAGCGGGTTGACTTCGAGCAGCGAACAGTCGGTTTCATGGAACAGTTTTGACAAGCCCATGAACACATTCGTGAACTGCTTGATCTGATCACCTTTGAGGCCGAGCTGGAAAGCCAGACGGCGGCCTTGATAGGGCTGCGCGCCTACGTACGGATCGATCGTCTCGCGCAGAATTTTCTCCGGCGTTTCTTCGGCGACCTTCTCGATTTCGACACCGCCTTCGGTCGAGGCCATGAAGACCACACGTCGTGAGCTTCGATCCACCACCGCGCTCAAATAGAGTTCACGCGCGATGTCGGTGCAGCTCTCTACATAGATCTTCGAAACCGGTTGACCTTCAGCCGTCGTCTGAATCGTCACGAGACGTTTGCCGACCCACTTGTCCGCAAAGGCTTTCACTTCATCGAGTGAATCGGCGAGCTTTACGCCACCGGCCTTGCCGCGACCACCGGCATGCACCTGGACCTTGCAGACCCAGCGGCTGCCACCGATTTTTTTCGCCGCTTCAACGGCCTGCGCCGCTGTGTCCACAGCGTAACCGGTGGAGACCGGCAACCCATATTCGACAAAGAGCTGCTTCGCCTGATACTCGTGTAGATTCATGGAAAGGGAATTTCCTGTTGTCTGTTAATCGTTGAGGTTCATAACAAAAACCCAGACGACGCCCCTCGCGTCGTCTGCGGTCACATCCGCTCGGATGCCTTTACTGCTTACTTCTTCTTGCGGTTGACCATGTGGATTGCATGGCCTGCAACACCCAAGGCCGCTTCATGTAGCGCTTCCGACAACGTCGGATGCGCGAACATGGTTAAACCCAAGTCTTCGGCACTGCCATCAAACTCCATGGTGATCACCGCTTGGGCCACGATCTCCGAAGCCTGTGGACCCAGCACATGGATGCCTAGGATACGGTCTGTGGCGGCGTCAGCAATGACCTTGACGAAGCCTTCCGTATCGTTGGCAGCCAAGGCCCGACCTGATGCGGCAAACGGGAACTGCCCGACATTGTAGGCATCCCCGCTCGCCTTGGCTTCCTGTTCGGTTTTGCCCACCCAGGCGATTTCAGGGTGGGTATAGATGACTGACGGCACGCAGTTGTAGTTCACCATGGGTTTGTGACCCGCGATCCGCTCCGCAACCATCACCCCTTCTTCAGTACCTTTGTGGGCGAGCATCGGTCCACGCACCACGTCGCCCACCGCGTAGACGCCCGGCACATCGGTCTCGCAGACGTCATTCACGAACAGGAACCCACGTTCATCGAGATTCACACCGCAGTCTGCGCCGAGCAGATCCTTGGTTGCGGGCCGACGGCCCACGGCAACGATGAGTTTGTCGACAGTGACGGTCTGTTCGCCCTCTGCGTTCTTGAACGACACTTCGACCGCACCGTTCACGACTTTGGAGCCCGTGACGAGGCAACCCAGGCGAATATCCAGGCCTTGTTTGCGCAGCATTTTTTCCGCATCGCGGCTGACGCGCTCATCGGCCAAAGGCAGGAATTCTTTGAGTGCTTCGAGCACCACCACCTGCGAGCCGAGGCGATTCCAGACACTGCCCAGTTCAAGACCGATGACCCCCGCCCCAATGACACCAAGACGCTGCGGTATCGACTGGAACTCCAAGGCGCCGGTGGAATCAACAATGTAGCCATCGGTCAGTGGTGCCGGGGGAATCTGCACAGGAACCGAGCCCGCCGCGACGATCACATTTTTCGCCGACAACACCGAAACGGCACCGTCGTTGTTGGTGTATTCCACTTTGCGATCTTGGAGCAGCTTGCCGCGGCCAGGTAGATGGGTAACGCCATTGCCTTTGAAGAGCCCTTGAATGCCTTGTGTCAGTCCGGTCACCACCTGATCTTTGCGAGCAATCATGGCCGGAACATCAATCTCAACGCCTGACACTTTGACGCCCACCGCCGCAAAACCGTGTTTGGCATCGTGATATTTATGGCTGGCATCGAGCAGCGCCTTCGACGGAATGCAGCCCCAATTGAGGCACGTGCCACCCAGCACCGGCTTGCCATCCTTGCCCAGTGACTTGTCGATACAGGCCGTGGACAGCCCCAGCTGTGCAGTGCGAATGGCTGCGGCATAACCCGCCGGACCTGCGCCGATGACGATCACGTCGTACTGTTCACTCATACCCCACTCCAAGAAAGTGACGAAGAATTATTGCAAAAGGTAACCCCGCGGCTTCTCGTTATATTTCGAGAAGAATACGCGCCGGGTCTTCCAAAAGGTTTTTGATGGCGACGAGGAAGCCTACCGCTTCGCGGCCATCGATCAAGCGGTGGTCGTAGGAAAGTGAGAGATACATCATCGGACGGGCGACAATCTCTCCGTCGACCACCATCGGCCGCTCCTGAATCTTGTGCATTCCG
>SYFY01000205.1 GCA_005799745.1 Gammaproteobacteria bacterium | reverse complement strand
GAGAAGAACCCCCACCCCACCGAGCACGACGCCCGCCACTTCCTCGCGGGCAACCTTTGCCGCTGCACCGGCTACGACAAGATCATTCGCGCGGTTCAAGACGCGGCCAAGACGCTCGCACATCCAGCCTGATCCGATTGGTGGCCTACCGGTGTCGTCTCAGGCGACACCGGCTCCTGACAACTTCAAGGGAAGGACAAACCAGTCAAGCGCGACAGGTCGTTTATCGCCTGTGACTCACTCAATACCTTGATCGTCTTCATCCCCAGTTTTGCCGCGGGCTTGAGGTTGATGCCGAGGTCGTCGAGGAAAATCGCCTGTGCTGGCTCGATGCCGAGGCGCTCACAGGTCAACGTGTAAATCGCCGGGTTGGGTTTGCGGATGCCTTCGATGCTGGACTCGACGACCAGATCAAACAGTTTCATGACTTCCGCAACTGCGCTGGCCTTCTCAGTCGTCTTCGCCATGCCTGGTCCTTCACCGGAACGCACGTTGTTGGTGATGCAGGCGATGCGGAAGCTGGCTTTACAGATTTTGAGCACTTGAATCATCCGGGGGCGAAGATCCCCGGAGAGCAGGGCGACCACTTCCCGGCCACCTACCTGATGCCCTTTGGCTTGCGCTTCAGCGGCAAAGAGGCCGTCGAATTCGTCAAGGCTGACCGCACTCGATTCGAACTGCGCCCAAGCGTTGGTTTCCGGATTGGTGGCATTGATCCCGCGGATGAAATCCTTCGGCAGACCACGCTCGGCCTCGAACCGATTGAAAGACTCGAATGGGCTGGAGGTGATTACGCCGCCAAAATCCCAAATGACTGCCTGAATCGACATGGATCCCCTGATGTCTAGTTCTTGAGTGAAGTGCAGACGGGTTGCTACCGTCGAGTGTCCTTACGTTGACCCGTCGCCATGGCGGGTATGCCGAACATCTTCCCCTTTGGCGAGGTAGACGACATATTCGCTGATATTTTTGGCGTGATCACCGATCCGCTCTAGTGCTCGCGTGACCCAGGTCATGTTCATCCACAGTTCCAGCGAATCGGGCTTGTCCCGCATGTCCTGCAGCAGGCGTTCCATCACCGCCCGATATTGGCGGTCTACCTCGGCATCGAGTTCGATGGTCGCCAAAGCGTTGTCGACGTCCGACCGGGCGAATGCATCCAGGGAGCGGGCAACCATGACCTGCACGCGGTCCATGAGCATGTCGATGTCAGAGAACCTGTCATCCGGCCAAGGGTGGTTGGCCGACTGGAGGGCCAGTTTGGCGATGCGTTTGGCCTCGTCACCAATCCGTTCGAGGTCCGTGGTGGCTCGCAGGACCGAGATCATCATACGTAAGTCAGAGGCGGCGGGTTGGCGACGGGCGATGATCTGGATGCACTGATCGTCCAGCTCCTTCTCCAGCGCATTGACCTGCTTTTCAACTTCGATGACGGAGAGGGCTTTCTCGGCATTCTGGCCAAGCAACGCTTCATGCGCGTTCTTCAGCTGCTGTTCCAACAGCCCACCCATTTCCATCATGAGTGTTCGTGCGGACTGCAGTTCCTCATCGAACTGCTCAGAGATGTGTTTGTTCATCGGATCTATCCGTTGCTCCAGCTTCAGCCAGGTTCGAGCTCAACCATAGTCACCCGCGATTTCATCTTCTGAGCGTTTCTTCTTCGGATTGGAAAAAAGATGCGGGCCACAGCCCCTCCGATGAAACCCGATACTCGCGTGCTCTCCTGCATGTTATGGGGAACGCCGCTGCAGGAATAGTTGTCTTTAAGTGGGTGGATGAGCTCTTTTTTGAATTCGGGATTGATGTAGCCGCCAACGTTCTCAGCTCCACACACATCTGAATCAGCCCACCGCTTCCAACTGTCGATTTGCCGGCACGATTTGTGAAGGTGGGAAGACGCAAAAGAAGCGGCTGCCTTTACCGGGTTCGCTCTCAACCTGAAGTAACGTGCCATGGCGTTTCAGCACGTGTTTGACGATAGCGAGCCCAAGTCCCGTACCTCCTTGAACTCGAGCACGAGCGAGATCGACGCGATAGAAACGTTCGGTGAGACGAGACAAATGTTCGCGCGCAATGCCGATGCCCTGGTCCGCGACTTCGAGTCGAGTACCTCCGGCATCATCTTTCCAAATCAAGGTGATTCGTCCCCCATCAGGGCTGTAACGAACTGCATTGGAGAGCAGGTTACCAACGGCACTTTCTATTTCTGCTGGCACCCCTAACAAGCGAGTACTCGTTCCGACGTCTATGTGTATGTGGTGGACGCCGCTGGCGGGTCCGGTGACTTGTTCGATGACCCGCTGGAAGAGCGTGTCCATTCCAATAGGGGCGATTCCTTCCAATGGCAAACCCTCCCGTGCCTCAAGCCGCGTGAGGAACAATAGGTCTTGCAGCAAGGCATGCATGCGGCGGGCAGGCGGTACGATTCGGCCGACGAGCGTTCGGTGGGTGTCGCTGTCGAGATCAGGTTCCTGCAGCGTCTCCAGGTAACCAAGGATCACGGTGAGCGGTGTACGCAATTCGTGGGAGACATTCGCAACGAAGTCTTGGCGCATGGTCAACAACTTGTGCAGTTGAGTGATGTCTCGCAGTAGAAGAAGGCTGCCCGTTTCACCGACTTGCACGAGGCGCGCTTCGAGGCGTACCTGGTCATCGAAAGGCGACTCGAACTCAACGGGCTCTCGTTCGGCCGTGTCGCGAGCACCCGGTTCTCGTCCGATGGGGCCACGATTAGGTCCGCCGCGTACGAGGGCGATGATTTTCGGATGCCGCACCAATTCGACGATAGGCAGGCCGCGGTCCCGGTCTCTGATTCGCAAGAGATCAGCTGCGGCGGGATTAAAGCGTACGATGCACCCATGGTGATCGAGAACGATGGCCGCATCCGGAAGGGCGTCGGTGATGGACTGCAGTTGCCGCATGCGTAACAGTGATGCTTGCACCCGCTTGCGCTGCCGCTTGTAGGATCGAAAGAGGGTATCGGCACCGAGTTGCCAGGCATCGGTCTCGAACTCCGGTCGCCGCAGTGGTTCCTTCGCCCACTCGCGGAAGGTCACATACTCGCGATGTTGCAGCAGAATCCAGATGGCTGCTGCCAGAGACACACCTAACCAGGTGTAATCCAGCAGCCACCCGCCGAACAGTCCTGCCCCGAACAGCCCAAAAAAACGCAGCAGATCGAGAGAGGAGTAGTACTTCAACCGGAGAACCTGTAGCCAATACCGCGGATTGTTTCGACCACGTCTTGATAGCCCCAGGGTTTGAGGGCCTTGCGCAATCTGAGCACGTGCACGTCCACCGTACGCTCTTCAACATAGATGCTGCGTCCCCAGACCCGGTCGAGTAGTTGCGCTCGGTCGAAGGCTCGATTTGGGGAGCTCATAAATAGTTCAAGGAGCCGAAACTCCGTCGGGCCAAGTTTTACTGGCTCACCACGAATCATGAGCTGGTGTGATTTCAAATCCAACGCCATATCCCCTTTTTGGAGCACACCATCCTCGGGATGACCCACTCTGCGGAGCAGTGCGCGGATTCGTGCGATCAGCTCCCGCGGTGAAAAAGGTTTCGTCAGATAGTCGTCGATGCCGGCGTCGTAGCCTCTGAGCTTGTCGTTCTCTTCGCCTTTTGCCGTCAACAGTATGATCGGCAAGTCACGGGTGTGTTCATCCCGACGTAGCCGTGCAGCGAGTTCGACGCCACTCATGCGGGGTAGCATCCAATCGATGATCGCAATGCTGGGCAGAACCCCATCCAGCTTGGCAAGGGCCGCTTCGGCGCTGTCGGTTTCGACCACGCGAAATCCCCCGCGTCCGAGCGAGAAGGCGAGCATGCCCCGGATGTCCGGATCATCCTCGACCACAAGAATGCTGTTGGCATGTTGGTCCATGAAATTTACCTCCCCAGCGGATTGTGATTCCTGACGGTCCGACATTGAAGCGTTTCATTGTCACATTTCGATGACACGGGCTTCCGGTCTGGCAAGGCGGTGGCTCGTTCTCTATTCTCGTTCTCTATTCTCGGGCTCTGATTCCCGGTATTGGCAACAGAAAGGGGGCACACGGCATGGGTCGTCAGATTGAGTTGAAAGCAAACGATGGTTTTACCTTTGGCGCATGGGAGAGTCTGCCTGTTGGCAAGCCCAAAGGCGCGGACGTCGTGATCCAGGAGATCTTCGGGGTCAATATCCACATTCGTGAAGTCACCGATGGTTACGCCGCTGCAGGTTATGCGGCCATCGCGCCGCAGATTTTCGACCGGGTCGATCGCAACATCGAACTAGGCTACACCCAGGAGGACATGGGTGCAGGCATCCGTATCGCGTTCCAGCAACTCAATCGCGATCAGGCGCTAGGTGACGTGCAAGCAGCAATCGACCACATTGGTACGCACGGCAAGGTCGGTGTCGTCGGCTACTGTTTTGGCGGGCTGCTGACCTGGCTGTCGGCGTGCACGTTGAAAGGTGTCTCGGCGGCATCCTCCTATTACGGTGGTGGTGTGGTGAACGAGACCGGTCGCAAGGCGAGCTGCCCGGTGATCATGCACTTCGGAGAGAAGGACGCGCACATCCCGATGACCGACGTGGCGAAGATCAGGGCCGCACTTCCGGATGCGACGGTTTACGTTTACCCGGCGGACCATGGCTTCAACTGCAATCATCGTGGCAGTTATGATGCGGCCGCTGCTGCAACGGCGCGTGATCGCACACTGGAGTTCTTCGCAAAGACGCTGGGTTAGTGCATCCGGCCGCATCCCACCGATCTGATCCGGCGTTGATGAGCTGAGTGCATCTTCATGATTTTCAGAAGATGCACGTCGATGCAGGCGCGATGCTGCTTGTTCCCTCCGGAGGTATGCTTTGCACGTTCGTGTCCTCCATGTTCACGAACGTTGCCTTGACTTCACCGGATCGATTGATGATGCTTCTTTTACGCAAAAGAGGGCTGTGACTATCAGACGGGTGCGTGGCGTTATGTAGGTATCCACAACGCCGGGCAGCGCGTCTGCACACTCCATCTTCTTCTTCGAATGTGCCTCCGGGACTGGGAGCACGTTTGGAGGCGTATAAGCAAATTGAATTCGTCTGCAAACAGCATCGATATGGTGACGTGCGGCAACCACCTCCGGCGTCGGCGTTCCGTTTTTGTGCGCAGGTCGAGAAGTGCAACGACACCCGTAGGAATCCACATGAGTAACCATATCAGGAACATCGCGCAGGCATTTGCCCTGGGGCTGTGTTTGGTGGTCGCAGGATCGGCAGGTGCAGCGACGCTGAATGATGTCTTCGCTGTCACCAAGTCGATGAACGACGAAGCCAAGCGCTCTCAGGCCAAGATCGATGCGCTGACGGACGAAACCCGCAACCTCGTCAATGATTACAAGACTGTACTCAAGGAAATCGAAGGTCTGCAGGTTTATAACCGCCAGCTGCAAAAGCAGATCGACAATCAGAACAAGGAAATGTCGGAGCTCTCTACGAGCATCGACCAGGTCACGCTGATCGAACGCCAGATCACGCCGTTCATGCTGCGCATGGTCGACGGTCTTGAGCAGTTCGTTTCCTTGGATTTGCCTTTCCTGCTTGGTGAGCGCAACAAGCGTGTCGCTGATCTTCGCGATGTGTTGGAGCGGGCGGATGTGGCCGTTTCGGAAAAGTTCAACCAGGTGTTTCGCGCCTACCAAATCGAAAACGAGTACGGTCGGACCATGGAGTCCTATAGCGAGACCATCAACGTCGGTGGAACGGAACGTCAGGTCGACGTTCTGAAGATCGGTCGCGTCGTCCTGGCCTACCAAACACTCGATGGTGTTGAAACGGGTGTCTGGAACAAAGAAATCAAGCAGTGGGAAGCGGTTTCCGACGACTTCTCCCAGTCGGTACGCAACGGCATCAAGATGGCACGTAAGCAGCTGGCGGTGGATATGTTCACCATGCCGGTTGTCGGGCCGGAGGCAGCAGCACAATGAAATTGAAAAAATTTTTGTTTGCAGCCGGACTGCTCCTCTCTGCACAGATCGCTCTGGCTGAAGAAGCCGCAGCACCTGCCGCATCGACGGACCTGAAAGTTGTCCAACAGAGTTCGTTGGACGGCCTGCTCGAAGCCGTACGGCAAGCGAAAGTGGTTGAGTCTCGCGAGCACTCGTCCCGCGAAGCGCAGTTCGCACGCGATAAGGCCGCTCAGCAGCGCATGCTGGGCGAAGCGCAATCGCAGCGACGCGGTGAGGAAGGTCGTTCCGAGCGTTTGGAAACTGCTTTTGAAGAGAATGAAACCAAGATCGGTGACCTTCAAGAAGCGCTGGATAAGCGCCTCGGCTCCTTGCGGGAACTGTTTGGTGTCTTGCAGCAGGTGGCTGGCGATACGCGTGGACAGTTTGAAGGTTCGTTGATCTCCGCTCAGTTCCCGAATCGTGGTGAGTGGTTGAGCGAACTGGCGAAAAAGATGGGTCGCTCCTCCCAGCTCGCCACCATCGAAGAGATGGAGCGCCTGTGGTTTGAACTCCAGCGTGAGATGACCGAATCCGGTCGGATCGTGAAGTTCAATTCGACGGTGCAGTTGCTCAACGGCGAAAAGGTGGATCAGGAATTGGTTCGGGTCGGTTCCTTCGTAATCGTAAACACCGACGGTTATGTTCAATACGATGCCAACAGCCAATCACTCGTTGAGCTTGCTCGGCAGCCTTCAGGCCAGTACACCGGCACCGCAGACGATCTCGTTGGTGCAGAGAAGGGTGCGATCACGGAGTTCGGAATTGACCCGACACGTGGCTCTTTGCTTGCGTTGATGGTAGACCGCGATACCTGGGCGGATCGCATGGGTTCCATGATGGGTGGCATTCAGAAGGGCGAGTGCTGGTTGCCGTGGTGTGATGGCCAAGGTGAAGAAGTCGGCTCCGTGATCATCATCGTTGGCATCATCGGTATCCTCCTGTCGTTTGAGCGTTGGATTACGCTAACGTTGATTGGCAACAAAGTGAACGTGCAGAAGAAGTCATCTACACCGAACGCAGATAACCCACTTGGTCGTGTTCTCAAAGTTTACGAAGAGAACAAAGACGTAGATCTGGAGACCCTCGAGCTCAAACTTGGTGAGGCGATTCTTGGTGAGGGACCGAAACTCAACAAGAACATCAACCTCATCCAGGTGATTTCGGTGGTCGCGCCTCTGCTCGGTCTGCTCGGTACGGTGACCGGTATGATCTTGACCTTCCAACAAATCACACTGTTCGGTACCGGTGACCCGAAAGTGATGGCAGGTGGTATCTCCCAGGCTCTCGTGACCACCGTACAAGGTCTTGTCGTGGCAATTCCGACAACGTTGCTGTACGCCGTCGTTGCGGCCAAGTCGCGCAACATCATGCACGTGCTTGAAGAGCAAAGTGCTGGTCTTATCGCAGAACACGCGGAGCGTAGCGGTCAGCCCTTGGGCTGATCGTTGCTGCTGAGGCCACAGGAGGCCAGCAACAATGGACCATATCTATCTGACGATCATGAGCTTCATGGAGCAGGGCGGCGACGTTCTTTGGTGGATCGCCGCGCTCACCTTCTTCATGTGGATTCTGATCATTGAACGCATCGTCTACTTCCAGACTGAGCACAAGGGTGTCGTGCGTTCAGCGACGGAAGCATGGGAAATGCGCCCCGAGCGCAAGTCCTGGTCAGCTCACCAGGTCAGAGAGAAACTGATCTCAGAATCCTCAGAGCAGATTGCCGGCTCGTATATGCTGATCCAGACGTGCGTGATGTTGTGTCCGTTGCTTGGCCTTCTCGGAACGGTGACGGGAATGATCGCAGTGTTCGACGCCATGGCTACTCAAGGTGGTAACGCGCGGTCCATGGCGTCCGGGGTTTCCCAGGCGACCATTCCTACAATGGCAGGGATGATTGCATCCCTGTCTGGACTGTTTGCCAGCACGTTCCTCAAGCAGAAAATCGACTTCGAAACCGAACTGCTTGAAGACCACCTCACGGTTGACCACTAAAACCGGTGCGCATACGAAGTACCTCGCGAGAGGGGAGTGAAGAATCATGATCAAGAAGCGCAAGTCCACGACGGGCACCAGCGCGGATGGTGATATCAACCTGACGCCGAT
>SYFY01000204.1 GCA_005799745.1 Gammaproteobacteria bacterium | reverse complement strand
GCCGTCGACGAGCATGTAACGCAGCGAAAAGCTCTGCGCCATACGAACCACAGTGTCATAGATCGCGTTGTCACCATGCGGATGGTATTGACCCATCACATCACCCACGATGCGCGCAGATTTCACGTAGGGACGGTTGAACGTGTTGTTCAACTCGTTCATGGTGTAGAGCACGCGCCGATGTACGGGTTTGAGCCCGTCACGAACGTCCGGCAGCGCTCGCCCGACAATGACGCTCATGGCGTAGTCGAGATAGGACTGGCGAAGCTCGTCTTCGATGCTGCGCGGGAGGATTTCCCTGCCCTGTTCGGATCCTGTTTCGGTCATAGATTTGATAAGGGGACGTGGTAAGGGTTTTGGTCAGGGAGCGCGGTTTTGAACAGCCAGCAATGCTAGCACGGTACGTATAATCCCGACATGCAAAAGATCGTTTGCGACACCCTCATCGACGCCTTGTATGTCTTGCCAATTGCCCCGGAAAACCGGGCATTCAAGAACTTCAGTGTCTGTCTGCAACGTGACCGCATCGAGGCAATCGGCCCCTCCCATGAAGTCCTCGCAAAGTATGCGCCGGAGCAACATCTTCGATTTCCTGACGGCATCCTCACCCCGGGATTGATCAACGCCCATGGCCATGCAGCGATGACCCTGCTGCGTGGCGCGGGTGAGGACATGTTGCTCGAACCCTGGCTACGCCAACGCATTTGGCCGCTTGAAAGTCAGCTCGTTAACCCTGAGTTTGTTGAAGCTGGCGTCGAGCTCGCCATCGCCGAAATGCTCGGGCGAGGGACAACGACCTTCGTCGACATGTACTTTTTTCCAGAAGTTGCAGCTCAAGTCGCAAGTCGCAGCAACATGCGAACGGTCCTCGCCTTCCCGATCTTTGATGGCACAAACAGTTGGGCAAGGGGCGTTGAAGAGTGTTTTCGCCTGGGATTTGCATTGCACGATGCAGTGCGTGGCAACCCTTTGGTAAAC
The DNA here is from genome assembly GCA_005799745.1 of Gammaproteobacteria bacterium. Taxonomy (GTDB): domain Bacteria; phylum Pseudomonadota; class Gammaproteobacteria; order Pseudomonadales; family Azotimanducaceae; genus SYFY01. Next base: position 6,470 of record SYFY01000204.1, on the reverse strand, counting down.
GTCGCGTTTGGACCACACGCGCCCTACTCCGTGAGTCGGCGAACACTCGAGCGCATTCGGATGTACTCGGACGAGCTTGATCTCCCGATTCACATTCATCTGCACGAAACTGCCGCTGAGGTCGCTGCCGCCCATGAAAAGGAAGGTCGATCATGGATTGCCGTACTCGATGAAATCGGCCTCCTGAATCCACAACTCCAAGCCGTTCACATGACCACGGTGACGCCCACGGAAATCGAACGATTCGCTGAGGCCGGTGCACACGTCATTCACTGCCCCGGCTCCAACATGAAACTCGCAGATGGCATCTGTCCGGTGACTGCGATGGAGGCTGCAGGTATCAACGTCGCGATCGGTACCGATGGTGGCGCGTCAAACAACAGTCTCGATGTCTTGCACGACGGACGCCTCGCAAGTCTGCTCGCGAAGATCGATGCCTCGCGAGCGGATGCGGGTGCCGCCAGGGATTCCTTACGAAAAATTACTCTCGGTGGAGCGAGAGCGCTCGGGCGTGAAGAAGATCTCGGGTCTATCGAACCCGGCAAACTCGCCGACCTCGCGGTGTTCACCCCGGCATCCATTGCATCACTGCCACTTTACGATCCGTTTGCTGCCTTGTTGCACAACGGTTCCGCCTGGCGTGCACACAGTGTGTGGGTCGGTGGTGTGCAATCGCTGACCAACGGCGTTCCCGCGCACATCGATGTGGATGCGATGAACGCCCGCCTCAAAACCCAGATTGGCCGAGTAGAAGCCATTCTCCAAAAGAGCTGACTCACTCATGACCAATACTGCCGAAAACACCAACGTTGACACTCGGGAAATTGCCAAGTTCGAAGCCCTTGCGCATCGCTGGTGGGATCCGAACGGCGAATTCAAACCGTTGCACGATATCAATCCATGTCGCCTGGACTACATCGATTCAATCGCTGGAATCAAAGGCCAGCACATCATCGATATCGGCTGTGGAGGCGGCATTCTCGCCGAGTCGATGGCTCGGCGAGGCGCGAAGGTCACCGGGATCGATGTGGGTGGCGCACCGCTCGAAGTGGCCCGTCTTCACGCCCTCGAGTCAGGTGCGACGGTCGAATACGAGCAATCAACCGCGGAGGAGTTTGCGGTCCGCCATGCAGACGCCTTCGACGTCGTCACTTGCATGGAAATGCTCGAACATGTCCCCGACATTCAATCCACCATTAGCGCTTGTGCGGCGCTCGCAAAACCCGGCGGCCAACTTTTCTTTTCGACGATCAACCGGCACCCGGAAGCCTATGTGCTCCTGATACTCGGCGCGGAGTACATCGCCAACATCCTGCCGAAGGGGACCCACGACTACGCTCGGTTCATACGCCCGAGTGAACTTTCCGCGGCTTGCCGAAGCGCCGGACTCACCGTGCGGGCCATCCGCGGCATGCGTTACAACCCGCTGACACGAACCGCATCATTGGGCGACAACACCCGAACAAATTACCTTGTCCATGCATTCAAACACTAACGATTCCACTAAGTTGCTCCTTCAACCGTACCCAGAGCTGCAGTCAGCAAGCGAGAAGTGGCGCTGGCAACCTGCGCCGCATTGTCTCGAAGGACGCACGATCCTGATCACCGGTGCGGGCTCAGGTATTGGCCTCGCGCTCGCAAAAACCTGTGCGCTGCATGGTGCCAATGTCATTTTGCTCGGGAAAAACCGTGAGCGTCTGGAGGCGGTGTTTGACTGGATTGCCGAACACACCCACACACGACCGGTGATTGTGCCTTGTGATCTCACCACATTGACGGAGGACAGCGCACAAGCCCTGCACGACGCGATTGACGGTGAATACGGAAAGCTCGATGGATTGGTGCACAACGCCTCGTTGCTCGGCGCCATCACCCCCCTCGCGCACTTTCCATCGAGTGCCTGGGAAAACGTGCTCCGCGTAAACACAACAGCGCCCTTCTACCTCACGCGCGCCCTGTTGCCTTTGCTTGCAGAAAGTCCGGCTTCGAGCATCATCTTCACCTCCTCCGGTGTGGGCCGACAACCACGCGCCTTCTGGGGCGCCTACGCTGTGTCCAAAGCCGCGCTCGAAGGGCTTTGCACTGTTCTCGCGGAAGAACTGGCTAACACCAGCAATACCATCGTCACCAGCCTTAACCCGGGTGGTACTCGCACGACCATGCGTAGTCAGGCTTATCCCGCCGAAGATCCCAACACGTTGCCTGAACCTGAAGCGCACATGGATCTCTATCTTTGGTTGTTATCTGCGCCTGACCGTTCACAACATGGTCAGCGCTTCAACGCACGAGAGTGGCTTGGAGAGTCGATGTGACGATCACCGCAGGACTGTTTCGCAACCGCGTGCTGCGAGGGTTGGTCTTTTTCATCGTGTCTGGCGCCGGAATGCCCAACCTCGCGATAGCCGCTTTCGAACCGGCATTGCCAGCATCCGGCGAACGTGGTTTTCAGTCCGTGATGAAAATGCCGGAAAAAATTGTCGATGGTGTTTATCGCTTCCGTTGTGAAGCCATCATCAACCCCAATGGCCGAGCGCGTCAGGTGACCTGTCTGTCCCAACTCGCCGATACCTCTAAACAACTCCTGCAAGCCGTTTCATTGGCGAGCGAAAATGCCATATTCACGCCTGCACGCGAGCATGGGGATGCCATCGAGGTGTTCATGCAGTTCTCTGTGCTGATTCGTGTGGATGGGAAAAACGCCATGATCGGTGTCTTCCCCAACGACGGAGAGCACTGGACCAGCTACGGCATGAACTATGTCTCACCGCAGCGGGTGGAAGGTGGTTTTGGTCGCATGAACTTCGTTGATGCTGTTGAAGGCCAAACCACTGCACACCTCAAGATGCGACTGCGCATTGGTGTGAATGGTGAGGTACTAAAGGTGGCTTTCGAAGAAAAAACAGGTCTCTTCATAGGCCGCGAACTTAACAACCTGAAACGGTCCATCAAACGGATGAAATTCCGCCCAGGTCTCCACAACGGTGTTCCAACGGAAATGGACTATGTGGAGCTGTACTTCCGAACCGACAGTGCAGGCATGAGCCGCTGAACGGGAGGTCCTGCGAATTTACGTACATAAGACCGCCAGGGTGTGATCTGGGTTTAGCAGCGCACTTGGCACCCAAGGACCGGTCTTACAAGTTCATTACCGTCAATCGATCCCGTTCCTTGCGATCCCTCTCACTTTTTTGAGCCCCCCTCCCCCACAATCCGGGGTGCACAACCGGATGGCCGGGACCAGAGCGAAGGGAGCTTCAGCCGCGACATGACCACACCGACACACCGTTTCGAACCCAGTGTTGCACTTTCTATGGTGCAGGCCTTCCATCGCGAGCTCGAAGTGAATGCGTTGCTTGAGCGCATTCACGCTCAGGCAATGACACTGTCGCCAGCAACACACCTTACCTACACCAACATCGATTCAGCGATTGAGTTCGCAGTGGGCGAACCTGCCACCCACAGCGTCAGCTACAACCTCCTGCTTGGAACCGCCGGCATTAACGGTGGCGAAGTAAAGTTGACTGCGCCGCGACGCTTCAGCACAGGTGACCTGGAAACGCTTGAGGAGCTATTACGTCTCGTGGCACCGGCTCTGGCTAACGCCCTCATCGTGCATGGTCTGACCACGAAGGATCGTGCGCGCAAAGCGAAAAAAGCGAAACCCAACCAGGAAGATGCGCTGATTCTGATTCGGCTGTCTGGTATCGACACCGTGCGGACAGCACATGGAACCCTGGTCGCTCAACAACTCACCGAAAAACTGCAGAAGCAACTTGGAGAGAAACTGCAAGAAGCAGACGGTATTTTTCAAATCGACGACGATCACCTCGCCGTTTTTTTGCCACGTACCACTAAGAACGGGGCGCAGCGTGTTGCTGCGAAGGTCGAATCATTGGTGAACACACTGAACTTCGCCGAAGCTCATGTGCGTGAACACGTTTCCGCCACGATCGGCATCAGCACCACCAACGGCGCGAATTCTGCAGAAGCCGTGTTGAGTGAAGCAAGATCCGTCCTGTCTGAGGCCGCTGAACACCAGACCCGCAACATTCTCGTGCACTGACTTGTTGGCTTGGTAGCCTGCGCTGTCAGGTGTTGATGGCTGCATTGAGGCGTTCTTCGAGCGGTAGATAAGGCAACAAAACGCTTTTGCGCCGCCCATCTCCAGCGGTAGTAGGCCCAGGCTCAAGCCCAACAAGACGCCTGATCTGATTCACGTCCGTTTGGGACAGTTCCTCACTCATGCCTTCTGTCAGACGCGACGGGAGAATCACCGGACCAAACCGAACACGTTTAAGCCTTGAGACAACACGCTCAACCGCACCAAACAGCAGTTTCACCTCGTGTTGTTTTCCTTCCATCAGCACCACGTGGTACCACTGATTGCGACCACGGCCATCAAAATGTCGAATATCGGTAAAGCGCATCGATTGCCCGCCGATGACTACGCCTGTCGTCAGTGTTGCAATTTCCTCATCGGTGAGTTTGCCGTCGACTCGCACCGCATACTCCCGATCCAAGACGCTCGAGGGATGCATCAGCCGATGCGCGAGATCGCCATCGTCCGTGAAGAGCAGCAGGCCAGTCGTCATCGCGTCCAATCGTCCGATCACCACCCACCGACCGCGGGGGATGGATGGAAGGCCTCCGAACACCGTGGGTCGGCCTTCGGGATCATCCCGCGTACAAATCGTGCCCGCGGATTTATTGAGCAGCACCACACGCGACAACAACACCTTGCGTTGCAAGGTGACAAGTCGATCGTCCACCTGGATTTTTTGTTGAGGCGTGACTCGCACACCCAGGACCGCCACAAGTCCGTCCACGCGGATCCTGCCTTGTTCGATCCAGCGCTCGATTTCGCGACGACTGCCAATTCCGGCTTCGGCAAGAACTTTCTGCAAGCGTTCAGGTTCAGCCTTCGACGCCTTTGCTCTACCTGGTGCACAGCTGCCACGTACTGGCGCTACTTTCCCGACAGGTTTGTTTCGCGGCGAATTTCCACCGGTGCGTGTCTCGGCGTTACGATTTCCAGAACGCTTGCCGGAATCCGTGCCGCGCACGTAGGGTGGCTTCACCCGTGGGCAGTAGGCAGACGAACGACATTACTTGCCGGTCCATCTGTTTGCTCGTCGATTGTGACTTCAGCTTCAGCATCCACCACTTCAGCAACCGTCCCTCGAGCAACACCTTCCAGATCATCAGTTGTAACAGCGGTTTCCGATTCTGCATCGGCGCTTGGATCTCCAGCAGCCTCCGCCGACAGCTGCTCTTCCACCCGCGCTTCAAAATCAGGAATCGAGAGGTCAACACTTACACTGCCTTCAACGATCATACCTTGACCCGAATTGGGATCGTCCGGCGTATCTTGTTCGAGCAGGCTGCGAATCTCCGCCAGTGGTGGAAGTTGATCGAGCGTCTGCAGGTTGAAATAGTCCAGAAATTCTTTGGTCGTTCCATATAACGCTGGACGACCCGGAACTTCGCGTGTGCCAACCACTCGAATCCAACCGCGCTCCATTAGCGTGCGGACGATGTTCTGCGATACCGCAACACCACGCACAAGCTCAATGTCACCGCGTGTGACGGGTTGTTTGTAAGCGATGAGCGCCAGCGTTTCGAGAAACGCTCGTGTGTACTTCCCGGGCTTTTCTTCCCAGAGACGACTCACCCATTCGGAGAGGTCTTGCCTGACCTGGTAACGATAACCGGACGCGACTTGCACGAGTTCAAACCCCCGGCCTTCACAATCCGTCGCCAGTTCTTCAAGACCTTGTTTGATCGCGTCCTTGAGTTCTTCTTGCGCCACTTCGCCACGACGGAACAGTCTGACAAGGCGGTCCACGGAGAGGGGTTCACCCGCCGCCATCAATGCGGCTTCGACGATCTGTTTGATGCGGTTCACTTCCATTCTTAGGCTCTAAGGCTCCAGAGGCGCGGATTGATCCGATCCGGCGCGAAGATAAATAGGGGCAAACGGTTCGTTCTGCACAAAGGTGATGAGGCCGGCACGTGCCAGTTCCATCAGCGCGAGGAAGGTTACGATCACACCCATACGACCTTCGGCACGCGTAAAAAGCTGCGAAAACGACACAAAGTCGCCCGCTGCTGTCACCGTCGCCAGGACATTGGACATACGTTCACGTACGGACAACGGCTCGAGCACCACACTGTGATTCGAGAACATCTCGGCGCGGCGCAATACGTCGGCGAGCGCCAGCAAGAGGTCCTTCATCTCTACCGGCGGATCGACTCGCTCTCGCACGAGCTCCGGGCGTAGCGGTCTCGCCAGAAAGATGTCGCGGTCCACACACGGCACCTTTTCCAGATCTTCCGCCGCGGTCTTGATCTGCTCGTACTCCTGCAGTCGCCGAATAAGTTGGGCGCGCGGATCGTCTTCATCATCGATGGCTTCAGTGGGTCGCGGCAGCAACATGCGCGACTTGATCTCGGCAAGTAGCGCCGCCATC
>SYFY01000203.1 GCA_005799745.1 Gammaproteobacteria bacterium | reverse complement strand
GGCACGTGGTACTGGAATCGTTACCCCGGTTGCCGGTGCGACGTGGAGAGCATCGACTACAGCTACCAGTTCTCCGACCCGTTGCAGCAGGAGTGGGTGTGGAGTGAACGTTATTCGGCCCAACCCGAAATTCTGGCCTACTCCAATCACGTCGCGGATCGTTTTGGCCTGCGCCCACTCATCCAGTTCGATACCAGTGTCATCAAGGCGGACTACAACGAGTCCACTCAGCGGTGGTGGGTGCACACCAGTCAGGGCAAGATATACGACACGCGCTTTCTGATCATGGCAACAGGCTGCCTCTCCACCACCAATACACCGGCCTTTCCGGGCCTCGACACCTTTGCGGGTCGAACCTTTCATACCGGGCAATGGCCGCAGAACGGTGTCGACTTTACCGGCCGACGTGTCGGCATCATCGGTACGGGTTCATCGGCGATTCAGTCCATCCCTATCATTGCCGCCGAAGCGAAGGACCTGACGGTTTTCCAGCGCACGGCCAATTTCAGTGTGCCCGCGCAGAACCGGCCTTCGGATCCGGCAGAGGTTGCTCGCGTGAAGGCGAACTACGCGGAATATCGGCAACGCGCCGCGCAACAATCCGCTGCCTTCGGACCTGACCAGCCCCGCAATTTCGACTCTGCTCTCGCAGCAAGCCCTGAAGATCGCCAGCGACGGTTCGAAGCACACTGGCAGTTGGGCGGCTTCATGTACCTCGCCGCCTACGGCGATCTGATGCTCAACGAGGATGCGAATCGCCTCGCCTCTGACTTCGTCCGCAGCAAGATCCGCCAGATCGTGAAAGACCCGGCAACCGCGGAGTTGCTGAGCCCAAAAGGCATCATCGGTTGCAAACGGCTGTGTGCAGATTCGGGGTATTTTGAAGCCTACAACCGCGACAATGTGCAGCTGGTGGATATCAGCCAACAGCCGATTGAGCGGCTGACAAAAACGGGTCTCGTCACCGGCGGCAAGGCATACACGTTTGATGACATTGTCTTTGCTACCGGTTTTGACGCCATGACGGGTTCATTGCTGCGCATGGACATTCGTGGCAAAGGCGGCCGATCACTGAACGATAAATGGGCCGCGGGTCCGCTCACCTATCTCGGTTTGATGATCGAGGGATTTCCGAACCTGTTCACCATGACCGGGCCAGGCAGCCCATCGGTACTCGCCAACATGGTGACCGGCGTTGAACAACATGCCGAGTACATCCGTGATCTGATCCAGTGGATCCGCAAGGAAAAAGCGAGTGCAGTTGAAGCCGCGCCAGCGGCGGAAAACGACTGGGTCGCGGCGGTAAACGTCCGCTCACAATTGACACTCTATCCACGTTGCAACTCCTGGTACCTCGGCGCCAACGTGCCCGGCAAGCCGCGTGTGTTCATGCCTTACATCGGCTTTCCGGATTACACGAATAAACTCCATGGTGTGCGGGAAGCGCAATTCGAAGGCTTCGAGCTGCAACGCTGATCATCCGGCGGAGCCATCGATTGAATCAGAGCCGTGGAATCAGTCCAACAAGACGTTAACCACTGAAGAGCATCGTCAACATGATCAAAGCCAGAATGATCAAAGTCAGAAAGATCAACTTCGAGTTTCCTGATGACGTGCCGTTCTGGTTCAACCCACGCAGTCGCGAGGCGAGCCTTGTGGCCAACAACCTCTCGATGATGGCCCCGGCGTTCGAGCGTTACTTCATCCGGGCGATCAGGGATGTCTTTCCGCGCATCAAGTCCGCCGCGGTACGCGAGGAGGCGGATCTGTTCTGTCGCCAGGAGGGTCAGCACTCAAGGTCACACATCGATCATCAGGAGATGCTGCTGCGTCGCTACCCGGCGCTCGAAGCGACGCGCGATCACATCAATGCGTCGTACGCCACGCTGTACGAACAGGAATCCACCGAATTCGCACTCGCATACGCCACCACCATCGAACTCGCCTTCAAGCCCATGGCGAAGTTTCTGGTCGGCAATCGGCAAATTCTCTTCGCTGACGGTGATCCACGCATTACAGCCCTCGTGCTCTGGCACTTCGTCGAAGAATTCGAACACCGCAGTGCGATGTTCAATGTCTACAACGACGTGGTCGGCAACTACGTCTACCGGCTGCGAACGATCGGCAGAACACGCAAGCACGTCGCCGCCCTGGCGGAGTCCACACGCAAGGCGATGGAAGCCTGCGAACCGCTGCCGAAAGTGGACCCGCTCGCGCCACAGATTCCACGGCTCGCGCGCATCCAGCTGACGCTTGGACTGTTTGAGACGTTTTCGCCTTTGCATAACCCCGAGTCCGGCGAAATCCCTCGCTGGATCAATGACTGGATGGCAAAACACGACGCAGGACAGGACATGACCCGGGTGGCGCTATAGGTGACGTTATGAGTGGTGATCCGTTCGATGTGGTGATCGTGGGTGCCGGTTCCGCAGGTTGTGTGCTCGCTGATCGGCTCAGTGAGCGTGGTAACCGACGTATTTGTCTCCTTGAGGCCGGAGGTTCGACACGTCATCCGCTGGTGCGCATTCCTGCTGGTTGGGCGGCGACCTTTCGGCACCGCGATTTTGACTGGGGATTCAACACCGAACCGGAACCTTCGTTGGATGGCCGGCCCATCTATTGGCCGCGGGGTCGTGGACTGGGGGGCTCAAGCGCGATCAACGGCATGATCTACATTCGCGGTCACGCCATCGACTTCGAACGATGGGCGCAGGCCGGCGCGGAGGGCTGGAGTTATGACGACGTACTGCCGTACTTTCGCCGCGCCGAACACCAGGAAACCCATCGCGATACGTTTCACGGCTCCGGTGGACCCCTGCACGTCCAGGATTCACGCGATCAACGCCCGATCCATGAAGCCTTCATCGAGGCCATGACGTCACTCGGCATACCCCGTAATGCGGACTTCAATGGCGCTGACCAAACGGGCGCCGGCTACTACCAGTTTACGCAGCGAAGTGGTTCACGCTGGAGCACGGCCGACGCCTATCTGCGTGATGCCAGATCCCGAAACAACCTGCAGATTGAAACCCGTGCACTCGCACTCAAGGTGCTCTTCGAAGGCACCCGTGCGACGGGTGTACGTATCCGTCAGGACGGGAAGGAGCGGGACATTCACGCACGCCATGTGGTGCTCAGTGGCGGCGCAATCAACTCGCCCCAATTGCTCGAACTCTCCGGTGTAGGTGACCCGGCACGACTGGCTGCACTCGGTATCCCTGTTGTACACGCGCTGGCGGATGTCGGCGAGCACCTTCAGGACCACGTGCTCAGCAAAGTGGTTTATGGAACACATGAAGTGTCTTCGATCAATCGCGAAGTTCAGGGCTGGCGCCTTGGCGTTGCCGCCATGAACTGGTTTTTCCGTCGTCGTGGCCCCCTCTCCGCTGGCTCTGCACTGTGTGGTGGCTTTGCCTATACGCGGGACGATATCGACGCCCCTGACGTGCAATTCTTCTTTGCCTCCGGCGCCACACTCTTCAACGCCAACGGCAAGATCAAGGCGCTGCCGATTCCGGCGATTACCTGTGCTGTCGACCAAAGCCGGCCCGAGTCCCGTGGCAGCGTCCACATCCGCTCGACGCGTCCGGACGAACATCCGGAAATCCGCGCCAACTACCTCGCCACCGACAATGATCGTCAGACGATGACGCGGGGGCTGCGCATGATCGAGAGGATCTTCAACGACAAAGCCATGCAACCGTACATCACGACGCGCATGTCACCGGGACCTGCGCTCGACATGAATGACGATGATGCGCTGCTTGCGTATCTGCGCGCTGATGCGGGCACCGCCTACCATCCAACCAGCACCTGTGCGATAGGAAAGGTCGTGGATTCGGGGCTGCGAGTTTTTGGCCTCAACGGCCTCTCGGTTGCCGATGCGTCGATCATGCCCAGTGTCGTTTCCGGCAATACCAACGCAGCAGCCATCATGATCGGCGAGAGAGCCTCGGATCTGCTGTCCCAACAACTTCAATAAGTGGATTTTTCGATATGAGCGATGCACCTGCTGTACGCCGCGGCCATCAGTTGGTCGGCCCGGCCCTGAAGGCACAAGGGGTAGATACGGTGTTCTTCATGCTGGGCATCGGTGGACCACACTCTCCACCGGTTCAGTCGTGCCTCGACGAAGGCATACGTGGCATCTATGTCAGGCACGAAGAAGCCGCAGCGATGATGGCCCACGCCTATGCGCGCATGACCGGCAAACCCGGTGTCGTGTTCACGCCACTTGGACCTGCAACCACGAATGCCATCACCGGTGTCATGAATGCCAACATGGATGCCTCGCCGATCGTTCTGATCGGTGGTGGCCAGAATCGGGCCGACGCCGGTCGCGAGGCGTATCAGGAACAGGATCAGGTGGCGATGCTGAGGCCCGCCACCAAGGTCGCTTATCGCATCGAACTCCCTGAGAAGATTCCGGAGCTCATCGCTCGTGCACTTCACCAGGCCAGCAGCGGATGTAAAGGCGCCGTTTATCTCGATCTTGCCGGCGACGTCATTCACGCAGCGGTCGATGAGCGCAAGGTGTTGTGGCCGGCGCCGCGCCGTGAACAACCACGTCCGGCGATGAACGATGAGCAGCTGGATACGCTCCAACAAATGTTCTCTGCCGCCGAGCGGCCAGTGATTCTCGCCGGCAGTGGCGTGATCTGGTCAGGCGCTGCTGCAGCACTTGCCGAGTTCGTCACCGCCGCACGAATTCCTGTGGTCACGACACCCCAGGCGCGTGGTGTTGTACCCGAAGATCACGAGCTGGTCTTCACCGTCGCCAAGACCCCGGCACTGCAGCAAGCTGACCTCGTCATCATCCTCGGCACACGTGCCAACTGGTTGAACCGGCACTTCCTGCCACCTGCAATCTCGGCCAAGGCCAAAGTGGTGAACATCAACATTGACCCGGAGACCATTGGCCACATGCGTGTGCCGGATCTCGGCGTCATGGCGGATGCAAAAATCGCGATCGGGCAGATGCGACGACTGCGCAACTATTCCGGTGACCACGCCCGCTGGTCGGGCTGGATCGAACAGCTGAAATCCGCGAACGGCACCGGCGTTTCCCAGGGCAATGTGGTCACAACACCTGCAGGCCACATCCATCCGCAGTTTCTGGTGGAGCGTATCGGCGACTTCTTGCCACGTGACGCCATCTTCGTTGTCGACGGTCATGAAACGCTGGAGTTTGCCCGCCGGGCGATCTCATCGTTCTCCGTAGGCGGCTACCTCGGCACCGGCCCGAATGGCTGCATGGGTGTGGGCGTACCGATGTCGATTGGTGCGAAGGTCGCCTGCCCGGACCGTCCGGTTATCTGCTTCATGGGCGATGGTGCGTTCGGCTGGAATGGCATGGAGTACGACACTGCGGTGCGGCACAACATTCCCTTCGTTGGCATCATCGGTAACAACGCCGGCTTTACTGCACGGCCAACCGCAGGACAGGGTGCAGGCCGAGACCTTGGCTTCCAGCGTTATGACAAGGTGGTGGAAGCACTCGGGGGTTATGGCGAGCTGGTCACGAAACCGGAAGAGATTCGTCCGGCACTGGATAGGGCACTGGCTTCTAACAGGCCGGCTCTGGTGAACGTGCAGATCGACCCGGATACACCGGCTTCGGGTGGACTGCTTGGCGCACTCGGCAGCAGCCAGGCTACGAAATAGCAGAGGCCATGCGGAGATGAAGCGGGGGTGAAGCCCAGATGAAGCCCGGACGAGGCCTGAACGAGGAGAGGATTGATGGCATTTGCGAAGATCACCGACGAAGCACTCGCGGAACTTCGGGACCGGATCGGGAAAACACCCAGCCGCAAGACGCCACCGTTCTACACCGAGATCAATACCGACGCTGCGCGCCATTTCGCGCACGCGATGGGCGACGATAATCCGCTCTACTGCGATCCGGACTACGGGCGGCAAACGCGCTGGGGCATCCAGCTCGCGCCACCGTGCATCCTGTACTCCACCGACAACGTCTGCTCAGGCGCCATCGAAGGCCTGCCTTCGATTCATGCCATGTACGCGGGCACGGATTTCACGTTCCATCAACCGATCACGATTGGTACGACCATGAGGACACAGAGTTTCCTCAAGGAGCTCATTGAGATTCCGACGAACTTTGCGGGACGCTCCATCAAGCAGGTGTACACGACGGCGTTCTACGACCAGAACGGCTTGCATCTCGCTGATGCGGATGCCTGGGTTTTTCGTACGGAGCGCGATACTGCCCGTGAACGCACCGAGCGAGGTGGCAAGTACCAGGCGCCTACGGCCGATACCATTCAGCGTTACACCAACGCGGAAATCGCCGAGATCGCTGCCCACTATCGCAACGAAAAACGGCGTGGCGCGCAGAAGCTCGTCTGGGCCGACGTGATGGAGGGTGCTGAAATTCCTTCGATTCTCAAAGGTCCCTACACCGTAACCGCAGCAGTCGGGTTCATGCAGACCTGGGGCAGTTATGCGATCAAGAACAACCGCATGGCGTTCAACTACTACGACCTGCATCCGGGCCTTGCCGCACCCAACGAATTCAATGTGCCAGAGCCGCCGGTACGTGTTCACTGGGACAACCCGTTTGCCCAGGCCGTGGGCGCACCGGGTGCCTACGATTTCGGACCGGAACGTGTGGGCTGGCTTGCGCATCTGCTCAGTGACTGGCATGGGGATGATGGCCTCATTCGCCGGCTCAACATCCAGATCCGGAGGCACAATACCATCGGCGATCTGGTTCGCTGCCGAGGCCGCATCAGTCGCAAACGCATCGAGGATGGTCGCTGTCTCGTCGATCTGATGGTGTGGGGGGAAACTCAAGGCGGTGAGATCTCGCTCAAGGGTGAAGCGACCGTTGAGTTGTTTCAGGATTGATCAGCAGCGGCAGCGAGCCGCGCGGAGTGTCCTCATTAGATATCCTGGTTGGATACAGTGTGTCCTCATCAGATAGATTCCGATGCCGCAAACGGGGGAGCGGATGCCCAGACCATTGATGTTTTCCGCTTTCGTGATGGATACCGCCTCCCACATCCTGCATGGACTGTGGCGGCGACCAGATGGTGGTCAGCTCGGCTTTAACTCACTGAAGCTCTGGATTGATCTTGTGCGTGAGCTTGAGCGTGGATTGTTCGACGTGATTTTTTTTGCCGACGTCCACGGCACCTACACGCGTATTGGCGGTTCCTATCGCAAACATGTCGAAGTGGGTTTGCAAATCCCGAGCAACGATCCGGCGGTGATCCTCTCGGCGCTGGCCTGCAACACCGAGCATCTCGGGCTCGCGATCACCAGCAGCATCGTGCAGGACCATCCATTCAGCTTTGCGCGCAAGATGTCCACGCTCGACCATGCCAGCGACGGACGTATCGCATGGAACATCGTCACCAATGCCTTGCCCAACGGCGCGCGCAACTTCGGCTTCGACAATCTCACCCCTCACGACGATCGTTATGCCTGGGCTGAGGAATATGTCGATGTCGCTTACAAGCTATGGGAAGGCTCGTGGGACGATGGCGCGCTGTTGCAGGACCGGGTGCGCGGGATACATGGTGACCCGACACACGTGCATCGAATCAACCATGTCGGAGCGCGCTATAAAGTCGAAGGCCCGCACTTGGTGGCGCCTTCACCACAACGCACTCCATTGCTGTTCCAGGCCGGCTCGTCGCCCGCCGGCATGCGTTTTGCCGCGCGTCACGCCGAAGCGCAGTTCCTTGTGGTGCCGACACCAGCAGTCGCTGCACAGGTCATCGCCACCACTCGCACACTGCTGCCGCAATTTGGTCGGGGCGTGGGCGACATCAAATTCTTCCAGGGTTTGTCCTTCGTCATCGGCAGCACCGAAGAAGAAGTCAGGCGCAAGGATCGAGAGCTCGATGAAGCCATCGACTATGAAGCGATGATCACCCACCTCGGCGGCACGATGGATATTGATCTTCGCGCGGCGTCGCTGGACCAGCCCATTGATGAACTTGAAACCGAGGGTGCCAAGAGTTTGCTCGACTGGGTCAGGGCGGCAGTGCCGGACCGCGTGCCGACAGTGCGCGACATCGGGATGCTAACGAGCCGCAGCAGTCGCGTCAGCGGCACTCCGGAACAGATAGCGGATGCACTCGCCGTGTGGCAGGCAGCGGGTATCGATGGCATCAACGTCATCAATGCGACCATACCCGGCAGCTACCTTGAATTTATGAACGAGGTGATGCCAGAACTGCGGCGGCGCGGTTTCGCGCGCCACGAATACACACCGGGCACGTTACGTCGCAAGATGTTTGGTCACGACCGCCTGCCGGCTTCGCACTGCGGATCGCGTTACCGAGGTGCCTTTAGAGACAGCGTGTAGGCGCTCGGCTTTCCGGGTTTGGTAGAAGCGGTCGACGCGCCCAGCACCCGGTCAGCGCAAACCATAGAAATTTGAGAGCCAGCGCCGCCAACCTGCATGAGATTTCTTTCACATGCAGTGTCTTCCACGTTGCGAGGTGTGCTTTCCCACAGGACCGTTGCAGCCGATGGCTACTGGTTCAGTCCGGAAATTTTAGGTCGTTGAAACAGCTGCGGCAGAAACATAGTTTTTGTGCCGGTCGGTTTGTCGATGACGCTACGGACAAAGAATCCATTTTGAAGTTCTGCAGAAGTCTCGATGCGAGCGACATCTGCACACCCAATCGTCCCTGCGTTATCGGTATCAGGGTCACCCTCGATGAGCCGGGGCGAGCAATTTCGACGTCGTCAGGAGAAGCATGATGAAAACTTCCGCTGTGGTTTCATGGGTGTTGTCAGGTTTTTTGGGCGTTGTGGCCCAATGCGCCAGTGCGGCTGACGGAACGATCGCCAGCCCGGTGCCCATCGTTGCAGCTGAACTGACGTGCCCGAATTTGACGGAAGGCGCGGGATTGCAGGCGCGAGAAAAGGGCGTCCCCCGTTGGTCAACGAGGACACACCTCGGTCAACGAGGACACACCTCCGGGGGTGGAGATCGAAAAATCACGGATGGTTGTCTGCGCACAGAGTCAGTAGCCGATGACTTGTTTTGGCGCGGTAACACAGAACCGTGCTCGCCTAGAACGGTGTGTTGGAGGCAACCGAGCTCATTAACAAGTCAACACGCTCGATCAGCGAAGCCGCTGTGGCTTGCCCCAGTCATAATCTATTCAAAACTGCACGCGCCGCACGCTACGGCAAAGGCGCAGTCGCTCACGCCATGCGCTGACTGCCGACTAGTCGGCGAGGCCACGATCCGTTGAGGGGGTAACTCCGATGGGACTTAGACAGAGACCATCCGTCTAGTCGTCGTCTCCCTCACCACCATAAACTCCGCGTAGTCCTCCAGCAGCTCTGGCCGCTCAAAATGCAGGAAGTGGCCAACGTCAGGGATCAGCCGCACCTCGCAGTTGGGAATCAACCGCTTCGCGATATACATGTCTTCGAGGTCAACGATGGTGTCGTTGGCGCCATTGACGATGAGGGTTCGCGCTTTGATGCGAGTTAGATCAAACAACTCATCGAGTCGCCCGAGCTTCAGGATGTTGCGGCAGTGTGCATAAAACGCCTCGGCGTGGGCGTCGTTGAGCTGTTCGAACTGGGCGATGATCTGGCGTTTGTAGCTCTCGCCGATCTGGTTGCCGAACATTTCCAGAATCAGGTCTGCTCCTCGCGCATAGTCGCCCTTGTGGTACAGCACGAGAGCGCGTTGCACGATGTCTGCCATTACGGCGTTGGTCTTCATGCCGAAGCTGCTGAGTACAAGGTGCTGAACCGCGTCTGGTCGCAAGGCCGCGTAAGCCGTCGCAATTGCCGTGCCCCAGGAGCAACCGGCCAGAGTGACGTCTCCGCCGGGGTGGGTTTTTTCGATCAGCGCGTGCAGGGTTTCGAGTTGCTCCTGGACAGTTACGTGTGCCGGACCGGACTTGATGTTGGAGCGCCCGATTCCGGGCATATCGAAAACTACGACCGTGAAGTGATCCGCGAATCGTTTGACCATGCTGCGCCAGATCGCCATCGTCTGCAGCGCACCGCTCACGCACATCAGCAGATTCTCGTGCTCGCCATACTGGCGATAGGGAACGTCAAATCGCCCAAAATCCAGAGTGCCTTTGATCGTTTTCACAGCAGTCCTCGTCTGTTCATGTACGAGTGCGCTCGAGCCTCGGACCGGTGCCGCTTCCAATCGAACCACCGATGGGTTGCGACTTTGTTACCAAAGCGATCGATGGGCGACAGCGCCAGGAGATTAATGACGCCGGTGACCCGATCACGAAAGCGCGGGCTACTGGATCGCACCGACAGGCCGAACCCGGAATCAAGGTAATGAAACTCGTGCCAATATCCGCTCGGCATAAACAGCGTCTGGCCCGGTTCCAATATCGTTTCGTAGCCGCGCGCACAAGCAAGTGCCGGGTGAGCAACGATATCGGGCTGATCGAGGTCGACGTAGCTGCGAACGGTGAACGGGTGCTGGTACAAGGCGGGTGATTGATCGGGGGCGAACAGCCGGACCCGGCGCCGGCCGTGTATTGCCGTGTGTAACACGTGGCCCATGTCGATGTCGTAGTGCAGTGGGGTGGTGGAACCCTTGCAGCCAAAAAAGGTGTAGACGAAGCGACGGGAAAAACGCAAACCGATATCGGGAAACACCAGATCGTCGAGCAGCTCCGGAATCTGCCGTCCAACGTTGTACAGGAACATCCTCAGATCTCTGCCTTCGCCGAGCGTCTCACTGAGAAAATCCGCAAACGACATAGAGGCGATGTTGCTCATGTAGTGTTTGCCGGGCTCGCCGAAAGAAGCGTCGTAAACGCGTACCGTCTTGTCACCGTAGCGTGCGCGCAGGTGCTGTAGGCTCCAGCGTTTCAGTGCGGGCGAAGCGGCGGCGAAATCCGTTATCAGGGCTGGAGTGTGCTGCGCGATGAATTGTCTTAGTGCGCTTATCCCATCGCGTTCCAGGGAGATCACCGGAAGCTGCAGCGGGAACAGCGCCGACGCAGCCATTCCACCGGTACCGGACACTTCGCTCACAGTTGGCATCAAGGTAGCAGGGCATCCGCAGTCAATGGGTTCACGCTTTCATTGAATTGCAAAGATCGGTCGCAGCGTCACTCATTATAGCGTGTTTTGTCGAAGGTGAAGATTAGCTCTACCAGTGTCCAGACAGCCACATCGGCAAAGATATTTGCGTTTGGTACTGATCTAATGTCGTCTAAGTGAAGCAACCGACACCAAAGCCGAATCATGTCCTCGAGCGCAACGAGTATTCCCCACCACGGCCGGGAACGCATGGCTTATGTCTTCCGCCGTGCCGTGTTCTGGTTCGGGTTCTACATTCGCCCACCTGTGCACTGGTTCATCAGCCTGTTTTCGAAGGTCGGCAATCCTCCGGTGTTTCGACGTGATGTGTTCGACTGGGTTGTGCGATTGGAGAACGATTGGGTAGCGATTCGCGATGAGGCAATGAAAGTACTGGAGCGTCCCGAGGAAATACCGGCGCTGCGCGTGGTTTCACCGGATCACAGCCGCATCGCTACAGACGACAAGTGGAAGGTATTCTTCCTCTGGGGATACGGTTATGAAGTGAAGGACAACACCGCGCGCTGTCCAGTCACCAATGAGCTGGTGAAATCTGTTCCTGGGCTCATTTCGGCATTTTTTTCCATCCACACGCCAGGTACCCACCTGCCGCGTCATTACGGTCCAACCAACGGCATGCTCACCTGTCACCTGGGCTTGAAGATCCCAGAGGATGCGAACAAATGCCGAATCGCTATTGATGACCAGGACTACAACTGGGAGCCGGGCAAGTTCCTGATCTTTGACGACACGTACTACCATGAGGTCTGGAACGACACGGACGAGGATCGTGTCGTCCTGCTGATGCACGTCGAGCGCCCGCTGCGACAACCCGGAAAAGCCATCGCCGACGGTTTCTTATGGCTCGCCACGCGCAGCCCATTTATCCAGGCGACGCTCAAGTCTTTGGATGAGTGGAGTGCACGGGAAGACGCGACCAAGTGAAGGTCGGGTTGTTGGCCATCTCGCCCCTCGGGTTACGCGTTAGATCCCAGGAAGTGATCGAGCCAGTCATGGTAGTGCTGCATGCGCGCCTCATCTTCACAGCGCTTTTATGCCCGAAAACTCCGTGAGCGCATACCTGCCTGAATGTCCCTGATCGGGTGGACGTCCTGATCTATGGTGATCGTCATCGTCTTGTTGCCCGAGATGACATCGTCCTGCGTGAACTCGTCATGTTCCGGCCGTGGCACGGGCGCCAGGTCTTTAGGATCGGCAGGTTTGAACGCTACACCGGCACGCCTGGCCACTTCTTCCCTGGGCTGTATGTGCAACGTAAATTTGTCCCACAGGCATTGATCGTCTAAACGAGGACACACCTCGTGAAACGCGGCTGAATTCACGAGGTGTGCCCTCGTCTTTGCCGCTGGCTCGGCATCAACCAGGACGTGGGGGCGTGGGGGCGTGGGGGCGCGGCGCGCTGGTTCAGCTAATCGCGTGACGACCAGCGCACCGACCGAAGAAGGATCCAGGTCCGAGACTCTGGCCGCTGGCGTACTCCCCGCCGTTCATCGGGAAGTGCGCTGCACAGGCCCCCACTGCGTACAGCCCGGCAATCGGATTGCCGTCGGCACCATGCGCCTGGAGGTCGACGTTAGTGCGCAGTCCGCCAAGCGAGATGTAGGCATCAACCGATGAACTGAACTACAGATTAAACGCCGCAAAGGGACCTTTGTTGAGCGGTTTGAGCCACTCCGGTCGCTTGTGAAACTGCTGGTCCTCACCGGCGGCCGCGTCGCGGTTGTATTCCTCAAGGGTCGCCACCAGCGATCCTTGCGGAACACCAAGCCCAGCCTCCATTTCGCGCACTGTCTCCCACCCGTCAATAAGCTTGTGAGTGCCCTGTTCAGGGTAGGCGAATATGTCGGAGTCGACGATGAGGTAAGCCGTCGAATCGGGTTGCCGCTCGATGAAGTAAGCAAGTCGGCCGTGATAAACATCCTCGGCCACAAATCGCTTGCCTTCGTTGTTGATCACAATCTCCTTGATCAGGTCCGCCGGCGGATAGATGGATGCGGTTGCAATCACGCCGTCCATGCCCCCCGTGACCGCCCCCCGGTCAGATCGAGCTGGATACCCGCGCCGTCGTTGGTCGGAATGCCGATTGTTGTTAGATCGTTGGTGCTGCGATTTCTCGATTCCGGAGCGGTGTATCCAACAGAGCGGCTTGGAGCGCGACGTTCGATGATCTTCGGTGAAGAATGGAAGCGCGCAAATCCACTTTTCATTCTGCAGAAGCAGGAATAGGCTGAGCACGGGATAGAGATTTCACTTGCGTTTACGTCAATTGAAACGGAGATGGATCCATGCAACCAAAAAAAATGCTGGGGCTATCAACCCTGGCCCTGCTTGTCACTTTTCCACTGACCACTCTCGCACCGAAAGCGCATGGTGCAGAAATCGAAGAAATCATCGTCACCGCCCGCAAACGCGTTGAGCCACTGCAGGACGTACCGATTGCCATTCAGGCGTTGGATGCCGCAAAAATCGAGCGTTATAACGCCGATAACCTGTCCGAAATTGCCGATATGGCCAATAACGTTGAGATTTCCGGCGGCACCAACGGCGCCGGTGGCTCTTTCATCATTCGCGGCCTCGGATCCAATCCCGGCGATTCGGGTATCTCGGCCAGTGTTGCCACCAATATCGACGGCGTTCAATCGGAGCGCGGATTCATCGCGCGGTCGGCGTTCTTTGATCTGAACTCGGTGCAGTTCCTGAAAGGCCCACAGGCACTGTTCTTTGGTAAGAACAGCGCGGCGGGTGTGGTCGGTGTTGAATCTGCAAATCCCACCGAAGAATTCGAGACTAAGGTGCAAGTGGGTTATGAACCCGAGGCGGATGAACGCATCTTCGAAGGCATGGTCTCAGGGCCATTGACCGATACCCTGGGGGCCAGGCTCGCGGTTCGCTACACGGATATCGGTGGCTGGATCGACAACAACGCAGGGTTCGTAGAGAACAGCAATGGCCAAGCGATCCCAAGCATGAATGTGCTCGGTTTCTGGCCAGCGAGCGAAAGCTATTACGACCTGCCAGGCGCTGGCAAGGACATCGGGGCGATCACTGCACTGTCCGGACGGCTGACGCTCGAGTGGCGCCCCGTGGATAATTTTCGCGCCCGAGCGAAGTTCTACGTGACTGACGAAGAGAGCGATGGACTGGTAGCCGGGGAGTTCGCCAATTGCACCGACCGGTCAAATCCGCGAGTTGCACCTATCGCGCGACCCATCCTGGCGGACCCATTCCACGACTGCAAACTGGATAACAAAACTTCTCAGGGTGCGCTGCCACCGGAAGTCGTGGCTGGCTGGAACAACAACCAGAACGGCGAACTCGGAGACGGCTTCTTCAGTAACTACGAGGCACAGATCTACACGCTGGATATGGAATACACGCTCGAGTGGGGCAGCTTGAGCTCTCTGACTGGCTGGATGGCCTATGACTTCGACGGCTGGGACAATTTTGGTGGGTTGCAGTACCCATTTTTCGTCGGCTTCAATCCGGATGATCACGAGCAGTTCTCGCAGGAGCTTCGAGTTGCCACTGAACTCGAAAGCCCCTTCAACTACATGTTGGGTTTTTACTACGAGTCTTTTGATCGCCGGCACGAAAATTCCAGCAAGCTGGGTCTCTTCGGCAGGGATCCGACGCGTGGGTTCACCAACGATCAGCATGTGATTCAGGACACCGACGGTGACTCCTGGTCAGTGTTTGGTCAGGTGATCTGGGACATCTCGGATCAATGGGAACTCGCTGCTGGTGCACGCTACCTCGAGGACGAAAAGCACGGCTCCCAGCACCACCAATATGTACACCCGTTTTTGCTCATCATCGGCTGGTTCCCGGAAGGCGTAGACCTTGATGCGGACACCAGCGACACGGATTTTTCCCCGGAGGTTACCTTAACCTGGCGACCTAACGATGACATTACGGTGTGGGGCGCCTGGAAGAACGGCTACAAAGCCAGCGGGTATTCCGCGCCCACGGTGCTCACCAGGACCTTCGGACCTGAAAACATTACCTTCGGCGAAGAAGATGCACATGGCTTTGAGGTCGGTGTCAAATCCACACTCCTCGATGGGCGCCTCCGACTCAACGTGACGGCTTACGACTATGACTTCGAGGACCTGCAGGTCAGCCAGTTCCGTCCGGAGACCACCACGTTTGTCATCGGCAATGCCGCATCGGCGTATACCCGAGGCATCGAGTTTGATGCAGCCTTCCAGGCCACCGATAACCTTCAGTTGTATGCGGAAGGCGGTTTTAACAAGGCAAAGAATGACAAATATCCAAACGTCGCCTGTTATGCCTTCCAGCCGAGAGTTGCGGGCGAGTGCGAAGATCCGGACCGCGATGGTCGATTCTTTCAAGACCTGAGCGGTCAAACCCTCTCCAATGCACCCAAGTTTACCGGCTCCCTGGGATTTGAATGGACTCAGCCGTTGGGTGATAGATGGGTGGGGATCCTGGCGGGAGAAGGTCTCTATACGGACAGTTACGCAACCGCCGGTAATGGCGAGCCGCTTGCCAGGCAGCCGAGCTTCTGGCGTCTGCGTGCCCGGGTGGGGTTGCAGAGCGCCGATGGCAAGTACGATTTCGCCATCATTGGCAACAATCTCACCGACGAGATCTGGCCCATTGGTGGCGCGCGCCCGGGCGCGATTACGCCATCTGACCAGGGCGGCGGCGGTTCACGCCCCCGATCGTACCTGTTCCAGGCAACTTATCGCCTTTGACAGATTGTCAAAGGGGCAACCGGCGGTTACTCCATACCGCCGGCCTGTGTCGAATCTGATCATGCGAGGTGAGTGAGATGGCAAGCATTGCAACCAGAACCCTGCGGACGATGGATGATCCGTTTCACAAGCTGCTGGACGCTGATACCCGCGCCGACAACATCACTGCAGCGATGCGCATTGACAGCCCGATTGAGCCGGGGCCTGCACTGATACCAAAGGCGCGCTATATCTCGCGGGATTACCATGAACTGGAGAAGCAGCACCTGTGGTCCCGCGTGTGGCAGCAAGCAGCGCACGAAGACGACTTCGCCCATATCGGTGATGTGGTGCCTTACGACATCGTCGACAAGTCCTACCTGCTGGTGCGCACCGGCGAGGACGACTACAAGGCTTTCCACAACGCTTGCCTGCACCGCGGCCGCAAACTGCGGGAGTCACCGGCGAAAGGTCTCGATGAAATCCGTTGTGCGTTCCATGGCTGGAGCTGGGAACTGGATGGCACACTGAAGCAGGTACCCTGCGCCTATGACTATTCTGGTTTGGACCGTAACGCGGAGCGTCTACCGGAGGTAAAAGTCGGCCGCTGGGGTCGTTACCTTTTCATCAACCCCGATCCCAATTGCGAGCCACTGGAAAAATACCTGGGTGATCTGTCGAGCCAGTTCAAGGTGTTTCCCTACGAACGTCGTTACAAGCGAGCGCACGTTGCCAAGGTGATTCGCGCCAATTGGAAGGTGGTACAAGAGGCTTTCATGGAGTCCTACCACGTATTGCTTACTCACCCGCAAGGATTGACTGGCGGTGCCAATGACATGTGCACCAAGTACGACGTGTTCGGGAACTACTCACGCGCCATCCGCACGGGCGCATTGGAAGGGTTGGGTGTGCCGGAGTGGGATCCGCTCCCAGGACAGAACGCTGCCCTGGTGCGTCATCCGCTCAATGGATGGGTCTACGAAGATGCAGGCGAGGGACAGGTACGCGTCACTACCCCCAAAGGTAAGAATGGTCTGTTCACTGCAACCGGCAAATGGCTCGAAGGTGAACTCAAGGATGCCAATCAACACCTCTGCATTCTGGTGGGTGGACGAAAGGTGCGCGGCGCGTCCTTAAGCCAGGGCGACCCGATGGCCATCGATCCGACGCAGGCTGAACGACTCAACCGGCTGCTAGGCGAAGGCGCTTCACCCCGCGTGCTTGCAGCCGAGGCGTTTCGAGATTCGCTACGAAAAGTGATCCCTTCGATTGCCGATAACATTCCCGATGTCGAGTTGACCTCGCAGGTGTACCTCACCGTGTTTCCGAATTTTCATCCGTGGGGTTCGTTCAACGAGATCAACTATCGATTCCGACCAAACGGCGACAATCATGAGGAGTGCATCATGGAAGTGATGTTGATGGCACCCATCCCCGATGATGGCGTCTACACGCCGACGCGGGAGGTTCATCAACTGGATATCGACGACGACTTTGTGGAGGCGGAAGAACTGGGTGTACTCGGTCCGGTGTTCAATCAAGACACACTGAACATGCCCTACGTGCATCAGGGAATGAAAGCCAGCGCCAGGTCTCACATCCGGCTGGCGGAGTACAACGAAACCAAGATCAGGCACTTCCACAAGCTCTATGACAAATGGGTGGACGCGTACCGCTAGCCCGCATTATTCATGACCTGTATCCTCCCTTTCGACGAGGCACGCACTGTGACGGTTCGGACGCTGCATGGGCATTACACGCGTTCGACCACGATCACCCGCCTGCCGATGGTTAGACAGAGCGCATTCCCTGTAAGCGGCCATCGGCGAATAACACCTCCAAGAGGAGGCGAGTACCTGAATGGGGTGATATTCGCACGGCAACGCACTTTCTGCCGCATGTGAAGATTGGAAATCGAACCGTCTTACGGCTCTGTTGTTCCCTGACTTTCATTTAGCCTCGAGTCGTCCCGATCTCTGCTTTGAACGCTAACCATTTCTCGGCCGCTCACTCCCCGCGCCTGACTGACAGGAATCACCTCTGTACACTCAATCCCCATTGTTAAAGGGGTTTCCGATGGGGCGAGTGAATCGGGCTGCGGCCATTCTTCTCACAACGTTGTTGGCTACACAGATCTCGTATGCTGCAGGTCTTCCACCTGCGCTCCGGACTGCTGTAGACACACTCCAGGCCGATGCGGCCACCGAACCGACCAATGCGCAAAACCGTGCCGCCCGCGCGGCGATCCTGTGGGACTGGGCCAATGCGATGGCGACGAATGGAGCGCAACTCCCCGTTCACGCCACCCAGATCATCACGTACGGTCTGACCAACAGTGCGAGACCCGGGCTCGACGGCCAGCTCGACACACTCATCGCTGAACTCACACTTCATGACAAATCGCCCGACGCGCTCGGCAAACTTGTCCTTACGCCAGGTCCTTTCACCGTCAGCACCTTCGCAGAGCTGAAGCAGACCTTCACGGTAGGCAGCCGCAACATCCAGACGGGTGGCGGTTTCCTCATCGCCCGCCATTTCATGTCGGATTTTGGTGATTGGCAAACGAACGAACCCGGTGCCGACAACTATCTCTCGGTGGAGAGCTCCAACAGCAGCGTGAACTTCCAGGTGGAGCGAGTTCCGTTTATCGGAATGCACGGCGGTTTTCGCGACAACGCTGAACGCATCGTGTTTCGCGTTGCCAGCGGCACGTTGCTCAGCGGCGATACGGTGACCATCACGTACGGCGATACGCGTGGTGGTGGCAAAGGTCTGCGCATGCCTTCACACGCGAGCGACGCGATGCCACTGCCGATGTATCTCGCTTTCGAAAACGCCAGCCCTTTCTTTGGACTATCGCTCCAACACTTCACCCTCATCGGTGGCAGACTCAAAGGTGTGGCCGCCTTCTTGCCCTCCATCGTCACTGTGAATACACCATTCTCCCTATCGGTACGCGCTGAAGACGGAGCGGCGAATCGTGCCGCCGGGATGATGCCCGGTTGGAAAGTGATGGCCAACAACAAATTGCTCGCCGAAGTACCTGCTGGTGGTGATGTGATCACGGTGCTCGACAATGTCGTGCTCGATACACCTGGGGCGACACATATTCGTGTCGAAAGTGCTGACGGCAAGATCAAGGGGCAAGGCAATCCCGTGCTCGTGCGGGCAGAGCCAGGACCTCAACTCGTCTGGGGCGACACTCACGGTCACTCTGGATTTGCGGAAGGTATCGGCTCAGCAGAAGCGTTCATGCGTTGGGCAAAAGAAGATTCACGCCTGGATTTCGTGACCCACAGCGAACACGACATCTTCATGGACGATGCCGAGTGGGAATCGTTGCGCCGCATCGTGCTCGCCAATCTGGAAGAAGGCCGCTTCATTCCCTTTCTCGGCTATGAGTGGACGGTAGACAATCGCAGCGGCGGCCATCACAACGTACTCTTCCGAACGCCACAGGATCGGCAGCGATTTGATGCGCGCCGTTTTCCGACCTTGCCGCGACTCTATGCCGGTATTCGCGCCAGCACTTCTGAAAAAGATGTGCTCTTGATCCCGCACGCACACAACAGCGGTGACTGGCGGGTGATGGATCCGGATCTCGTTCGTCTTGTCGAAATCATGTCGCACCACGGCACGTTTGAATGGTTTGGACGCATGTACCTGCAGCATGGCCACCAGGTCGGTGTGATCGCCGCGTCAGACAATCATTTGAGTCAGCCAGGTTATTCATCGCCACCTGGTGCAGGCGTGTCACAACGTGCTGGTCTAGCCGGCGTTTACGCTGATAACAAGACCACGGACGGGATCTTCAACGCTCTGCGCGGATTGCGCACTTACGCCACGAACGGTGATCGCATCATCCTCGACTTCAACGTCAACGATGCACCCATGGGGACACGTGCAGCGATGGACAAGTCCAGGCGCATCGCGGGTCAAGTGATCGGCACCGCACCGCTCGAGTCCGTCACTGTCCTGAAAAACGATCAGGTGCTTTGGAGCCAGTCCTACGTCGACGCCGCCGCAGACAAGAACGCTCCGGTTCAGGTGGCTGTGAGTTTTTCCTCTCCATCCGAGCCCGTTAATCCGCGAGATAACCCGCGTGGCTGGCGACCTTGGGTCGGAACGCTGCAAGTGCAAGGCGCGAAAATCGTGAGCGGCGCCCCTGCAGCATCGGGTAACACCACACTCTGGAAAACAGCAGCTGTTCCAGGCTCTACCGACACCTGGTCATTCGCAACCGCGAGCCGTGGCAGCACCAGTACGATGATCTACACGTTGAGTGAAGTGAAGTCCGGCGCAGTGCTAAACCTCAGCATCAATGCCGGACGCGAGTTTGGCGGCGCGCCGCCGTACTTCCGCGCACATCAGCCCGTCGAAGCGGTGAATCTGTCCATTCGTGTGAACGACTTGCGTGACGGCGCACAGACAGCGCGCGTGAACGCCACGGATTATCAGGACTCGATCAGTGTTCGCCGGTGGATTGAAGGGACAACTCGCGAAGCCACCTTCGAGGTGAACGACACGGGCAACGTTGTCGGCGACTGGTATCAGGTACGCGTCGTGCAATCGAACGACGGCGTGGCTTGGTCGAGTCCTGTATGGGTGGGTGGCAGTCCACCGAAATAGTCGCGGCGTCCAACAAAGTTATGAGCACAACGAGTCAGTTCGAGCTGCATCCACAGCTTCGCAAAGACACTCTGTCGGTATGCGATCTTTCACTTTGCCAAGTGCTATTGATGAACGATGCACGTTACCCGTGGGTGATTCTGGTACCGAAGGTCGCCGACGTGCGTGAGATCTGGGGGCTCTCCCCCGATCAACAGACGCAGTTATGGACTGAAGTTTCCCGCTGCGCAGAGCGCCTGAAGGAACTCACCCGTGCAGACAAGATGAACGTCGCCACGCTCGGCAACATGGTGCCGCAATTGCACATTCACGTGATCGCTCGCACGGCAGATGATGCGGTTTGGCCCGCACCGGTGTGGGGTCGCGGCGAAGCGCAGCCTTATGCCACGCTTGCCGCTGTTCGAAGGGTTGAAGCGTTACAGCTTACATTCGCTCGATGATGGTGGCGGTGGCCATGCCGCCGCCGGTACACATCGCAATCAAAGCGATTTGTTTGTTGAGCCGCTCGAGTTGATCAACCGCAGTGCCGATGAGCATGCCGCCCGTGGCTCCGATGGGATGACCGAGGGCAATTGCACCACCGTCGACGTTCAACGCTTCATTGCCAATGTCCATGTCACGCATGAACTTCAGCACCACCGACGCGAACGCTTCGTTCACTTCCCACAGATCGATGTCGTTTTTGGTCATGCCGGCCTTTTCAAGGCATCGCTTCGCAGCGGGACCCGGCGCAGTCAACATGATGAGAGGCTCGGAACCGGCGGTGGCGACCTGACGAATCTTTGCGCGGGGCTTGAGACCTCGTGCCTTCGCAAACTCCGGGCTTACGACCAATACTGCGCTTGCACCATCCACCACACCCGAAGAGTTGCCGGCGTGATGCACGTGGACCAGCTCACCTGCTTTCGGATAGACCTGCTTCACCATCTGGTTAAAGGGGCGATCAAACCCTTCCGCGTGAAAGCCAGCCATTTTCGCGAAGGACGGTTGCAGGTCCTTGAGGCTTTCGAGCGTGGTACCAGCACGGGGGTGTTCGTCGCGGGCGAGGGCAAGCGTGCCATCGAGATTGTTGATCGGAATGAGGGATCGATTGAAACGACCGTCTGCGATTGATCGCGCAGCACGGGTCTGGCTTTCCACCGCGTAGCGGTCTACCTCATCCCGCGTAAAGCCTTCGAGGGTTGCGATCAGGTCGGCAGAAATCCCCTGCGGCACTTGTGGGTGCAGATCACGCAGGTGTTGATTGTTCGCGTGGAAACCATTCGCATGCAGCGGAGAATATCGCGACATGAACTCAACCCCACCACCGATAACGGCTTCCTGTTGGCCACTCATCACACCCATGGCCGCAAAATTCACGGCCTGCTGACCACTGCCGCAGAAGCGGTGCAAGGTGACGCCCGTGACAGAAATCGGCCAGCCCGCATCGAGCACTGACATGCGGGCGATGTCGTGTGCATGGTCACCACTGCCGGTACCGCAACCAAGCACGACGTCTTCGATGTCAGCAGGGTTGAGGCCGGTTTTGTCCTTGAGGCCATTGAGAACCTGCGCCATGCAGCGCTGGGGGTGAATATTGCTGAGTGAGCCGACACCGGGTTTGCCACGACCGCGGGGTGAACGAACCGCGTCAATAATCCAAGCTTCGCGCATTTAAGGCCTCTTCTACCGATTGAAAAATAGAAAGTGGAAAGCGCCCGATTCTGTGGGCGAGGCCAGTCGAAGGCAAGCCGTTGGCGGGCTGAAATTTATTCGGTGAGCTGAATCGTTCCTGCAAATACGCCGGTGGAGGTGATGACTTCGGGGACCCGCACTCCCGCCCGGCGGGTATACCGAATGTCCACATCAAAGGTGCCGTCGTCTTCATCATCACTAACGACACTGTAATGACACCGGTCACCCGAGCCTTCAAGCAGACTGAATGTGTACTGCGTTCGTCCTGTATGTACATCCGTCAGGCTCTCGCAGGTCTGTGCCATCCACAGGGCACTGACGAGATCCACACCTTTCTTCGACGGCACGTTCGGGCGGACCTCGCCGTTCTTCGTGTACGACACCTCGCCCTTGGCTACACGGATCAGCCTTTCTTTGCTGTTATCGCGGTGGTGGTATTCGTATTGACCGGTGGTGGGCAGCTTGTTGATCAGCTTGCCTGTAACGGCGAATCGGACGCGCAGGCCTTTGAGCATCTCCATCAAACCCCGGGACTCGGCAGAGCCGGTTAACGCGTAATCCGCGCCTTTCACATCCATGTTTACGGAAATGACGCCGGCTTCAGCACCACCCATGGAGGCGACGTAGTTCAGGTTCAGCGATTGCGCATGGACCACACCCGCCGTGCAACCGACGAGGCCAAACACAAAGGCGAGCAATGATTGTCTCTGCATCCGAAGTCTCTTCATTTGGGCTGCATCCTGACGGGTCGGAACTGAATTCAGACTGAAGCGTCTCTGGGGGGTTCCCTATGCGTTTCTGATGTCGGCCATCAAGGTAAGGGAATCGCCTGACCAAGCGCCGGCACATCATACCCACGTTGAACGGCAGGTCGAGCAGCAATTGCCCGATACCAGCGGAGCACATTGGGATACTGCGTCAGGTCCATCTGCTGAAACTCATAGCGTGAAATCCAGGGCCAGGACGCGATATCCGCAATCGAATAGGTGCCGCTGATAAACTCTGCCTCCCCAAGGCGACGGTCAAGCACGCCGTACAAACGCTTCGCTTCTTCGCGGTAACGGTCTTCGGCGTAAGGCGCCTTGCCAGGGTTGTACTTCACGAAATGGTGCACTTGACCCAGCATCGGGCCGAGCCCACCCATTTGCCACATCAGCCACTGCAGGGTCGTCCAGCGATCCTGCCCCCACAGTTGAGCGCCGTAAGTGTCCGCGAGGTAAATGAGAATCGCCCCTGACTCCATCAGCGTGACACCGGAATCCTGATCAACAATCGCCGGAATGTTATTGTTGGGACTGATCCGCAGAAACTCCGGTCTGAACTGCTCGTTCTTGACAATATTGACGCTGTGGACCTCGTAGGCAAGACCGAGTTCCTCCAGGGCGATGGAGATCTTGCGTCCGTTCGGTGTGGCAAAGGTGTACAGGTCGATCATGGATGCACAGGTTCTTCCGGGGTGGACTGCATTGTAGGTGCGCCTCCCACGCGGCGGTAGCGCTGATCTGGCGAACTCAGGATGAACCGGAACACGGTGCAGGGACAGGGACTCCCTGACGCACAATGAAACTGTGAAGCACGTCACTCGCTCCGGGATTCGATTTGAGGCATTCACCGCCATAGTCCAGCATTGTAAAACGTACTTTCGGACTCAACGGATTGTCTCCACTCACGCAGGACATGGATCGGCTGCCATGCTCGAATTGACACCCTGGTCGCTCCCTCCTTTATTGGCCGCAATGGTCTGTGGGGCGATCTTTTTTCGCTTGCGGCAAAACGATCACGTTCCTGGCGTAAACGCACTATTGCTCCTGCTTCTTGCCATTGCTTTCACATCGATTTGCCAGGCCATCGCGCTGTGTCTGACCAACGAGACGATGCAGGGGCTGGTCGTTCGCATGAGCTATCTTGGCGTGTTGATCGCGCCTCTGGCCTGGTTCTCTTTTTGCCTCGCCTACTCACGCCGGCAACTACACATATCCAGGATCATCCTCAACATCATCTGCATTCTGCCGCTGGTCACACTTCTCCTGAGTATCACCAATGACTGGCATCACTGGCTGCTACTGCCAGGCAGCGTGGGCGACCTACTGATTCCAGGGCCTTGATTCTACGTTCAAGTCGCTTACAGCTTCACGCTCGTCATCGCCGGTAGCGCGATGCTGGCATTCGTGTTTTCACTCTCCCAAACAAGCTGGCGGCCCATCGTATCGATCATCGTCGCACCCACGATTGCAAACATCCCGACGATCTACGCCTTAGCGACGGACATTTCTCCCGCGGGTTTTGTGCTGCATCCACTGGCGCTCGCGATCGGCGCCTGGGTGCTGCATCGTGGTGTTATGCGCTATGGTCTTCTCGACAACATTCCGGTCGTTCGTGATCGGGTATTCAATGAACTCAGCGACCCCTTGGTGGTCGTGAACCATCGCGGTCTACTGATCGACGCCAACCTTACCGGTCTAAAGATGCTTGGCATGGATCGCAGCGATCTCTCTACGCGGACCATCGCCCAGTTCTTGACAAGCTGGCCGCCGGAAGATCTCTACCGAGTCGGCTCCGCGGCAGAAGAAGCCACCATCGGTGGTCAAATCTATGACATTGCTTTTTCGAGTCTCGATCCTTTATCTGAAAAAGCAGATATTATGCTGGTCTTCCGCGACGTTACCGTTCGACGTGAAAGTGAACGACGGTTGCGCAAGATGCAGAAAGAACTCGAAAGGCTTGCACACACCGATTCGCTCACCGGCCTCTACAACCGACGCATCTTCATGCAGCGACTTGAAGAAGAAGTGGAGCGGGTCAGTCGTCACGGCAGCGCTTTGTCCGTGCTGATCTTCGACCTCGACTTCTTCAAGGCCATCAACTACACCTACGGTCACGACACGGGTGACATCGTGCTTGTCGCTGTCGGGCGAGTGAGCACCGAGGTGAAACGGCTCAGTGATGTTGCTGCACGGATTGGTGGTGAGGAGTTCGCGCTCTTGCTTCCAGAAACCGATCAGCAAGGCGCAGTGCAGCTCGCCCAACGTTTGCGTGCTGCGATTGAGAAGAACGTCTATCTGAGCCCGTCAGGTGCTCCTGTAAAGGTCAATTCAAGTATCGGTGTGGCGACTGCAACCAAAGGCGCCAAGGAAGTCGACAAGCTGTTCAGCCCTGCCGACAAACAGCTCTATCGCGCCAAACACAACGGGCGCAACCGCGTTTGTTCGACGATGTTGTAGATTGATTCACTCACTCGGAATCTGGCTCAAGCTTGGGGAATCGGAATCCCTGCATCCCATCGCTGGCAACTGCTTCTTCCAGCCCGTTTTCTTTCACGTGCCTTAAGTAGGCATCTACGACATAGGGTTCAAAACGGTGAGGCTGATTTTGATGGAGCTCCTGAAAATATCCAGTTGATAAACTCCTCGGAAATCCGTCCGCGAACTCGAGTATTCGAGTGACATCACTAGGTGCGTGGGTTGTCTCCAAGTTGTTTCGATACTTCTGTTTGTCACATACCTCATTCCTTAAACATGCCCGATAAATCCAACGCTCCTCCAGATAGATCTCGTCCTCATCTGCAGCTCGTCCAGGCTCGAATATCGCTGCCTTCAGAAAAATAGACTCGTCGCCACTAGCACTCAATTGGTCAAGCAAAACGGCGATCTTTCGGTCTTGGAGGGAGAAGTCATCGAGGCGCAGCAACTCAGCTTCCTGACTACCCTTCTCCACAGCAAGGTCCAGCCATCTCCTTCGCGCAGTCCACCCAACTTCCGCAGGAACGTCACCAGCGAAATCTAGAATCACATCGGCTCGCATCGCCTCACAAGCCACGCCTTGTTGGAGAAAGTAGTTCTTCAAATCCTCGGTAATCGAGCCGTCTTCGTACAATCGTTCGACCGATTCTCGGCTTTCCGAAGAAGACAATCTGAAACCATCCAGGCAGTTTTCTATGGCCCTTGTTACCTCTAGCATCGCACGCGAATCACCGGACCTCGCGGCTTTAATGTGGTGAAAATAGTGACTCGCTGGATCAGCAAGAAGCACAGGGTTTTCTTTCAAGATCGGATAAGGGTTTTCATAGACGCCCGAGATACGATGAGTTGGGTGTTCCAACTCATCGTGGGCACCTTCCACTTCCTCGCTAGCAAAGTTTTTAACCGATGCCATAGCGGTCGGAACCAAGTTCCGTGTGTCAGCCGATCTTGAGAAATGCACGAACGTTAGAAGAGCCGCCAACGCGCCAACGCCCACCAACATTGCAAGCCCGACAAGTTTTGGGCTGGCCATCATTGATGATGTCCCCGCGGGCTTAACAGTTGCTTCTGCTCGAACAGGGTGTAGCCCCGTAAAAGTAGAAATTGGGGCCTGTCTGTGTGTAGGTATCAAACCTATATTCGACATCGAATCCATTGTTCGATATCGCGTGGACGAGGTCCCCTCTCTTGTATTCTCGGTTTTGGACATAGGGGTCGAATTTCTCTTCAACCTTCATGTCAAAACCCATGTGATCGTTTGAGTTAAATGCTAATGCAATTTGCTGAAGGAGCTTGCACGCCCCTAGGAAAACAACCAGGGCAACGATGTAGAAAAAATCCGTTCGATAGCCATTGTCGCGACCTCCTTTGGTGTAATCGAAGATTACCCCCCCCCCCATCGCATCAGATCAAGATCTGTTCGATCCACGAAAGCTATGTTTTGTCCGCAGTTCATTTAGTGGATGCCAGGGTGGGTCAAGCAAGATTGTCGAACCTCCTTCGGCACTTAACTCTCTAGTCGGCTCGAAACTAACCCGATTGAGGCTAATGGATCGACTCTCTGATTTGCTCCGTGTGTTTCTCAACGATTAGTGGCGCATGATCAACGTCACTGCACCACCACCGTCCATCGATTGAAAGTCGAGTGCTACTGCGCCACTTTCACCTGCAAAAAAAGCCTCCCGAACAAATGCCGCGATGAAGTGGCCAATCGCACTGCCGATCAGCACGTCATTGACGTGATGTTTGCCCGCTTCAACACGTGCCCAACCGGTACCCGCCGCCAGTAGTTGTGAAGTCGTCACGACACCGATTCTCACCGGTTCGGAAAGATCCATCGCACGAAGGTTGTACTCCGTCATCGTTGCCAGCGTCTGGGATCGACCCGCATGACCCGATGGGAAAGAGTTGTTGTTCTTGCCATTGGGGCGTTCTCGGCCAACGACTTCCTTAAGCCCGATCTCGACACCGCCTTGCAGCAGTACTGCTCCTACACCCGCAGAGAGGCCAGCGAGTTTGTCACCTACCGAACCCGAAGGCGCGGCCAATCCGGTCACCAACCAAAGTCCGGTGGTCGCTTTTTGCAAATCGTTGCTGAAGTCATCGGCATCTTTACCAAACACCGGTTGATGATCGATCGCCCATTCCGTCAGACGTCCATCGGCATTTTCGATCGTGAGCAGACCCGCTGCCGCGATCGGGATCCAAGTGCCAGGTTCGAAGGCGGCTGTCTTCGCCGCGTCCCAGGTATCACCGGCGCCGGGCCATCTCGCACCCGCGCCGTGGTTGCCACCCGACGTGATACAGCCGGTCAGTAGAAAGAGCGATGCGGCGATCAATAACAAGCGCGTCATGCGCTCTCTCCATGGTTGGTAGTTGGAAGACGCTACGGCTAAGTGATGAGCGCTTCTTTGGCCACTGTGGCTTCGTTGGCTTTCGCTTCAAGCTCTTCTCGCCCTTCTAGCATCTGCTCGGCGACATAGGCGGCCATTCGGTAGAAGCCCTCTCGACGCGAGGAACGTACCACGTATTCCGTATCCTCACTGCCCTGGGACAACTGCAGCGTGTACTCGCCTTTGCCATCCACCAACGTGAAGGTGCCCTTGTCCGTTGCACCTGCTGCTTCAGCGACACCGATGATGCGCAGGTTCTCGAATCGTTCCGCAAACGCCGTCGCTGCATCCTGGTTCGCCGCCGCGCTATCCAGCAACCAGCCTTCCTTGCTCTTCTCGAGCTTGAATCCCGCCGGCGCACCCACCGACGTGACAGCGCCATCAGCAGCGAGCAACGCCTTGTCGACCCAGTCTTCGACTTTGGTCGAGGCCTGGAAATTGCTGAATTTCACAGCATAAATCGAATCCGCGTCGACTTTCCTCGCGTGCACGCGCTGAAACCCGGGTGATGTCCCGAGCAGCACGTCACCGGCCACTTTGTCTCCGGCATGGAAGGTAATACGACGCTGGAACTTCTCTTCCGTAACTTCAAAACGTTCTGCGCTAGTCGCCGTTGTGGCCACAGGCCAGGCGGATTCAAAGCCAGCGAAGTCGTTGACCAGCTTGTTAGCCTTGGTGGCATCAGCAGGCGCATCTGCGACTGCCCATGCGTTGTCCTTACGGATCAGCTCGATCTTCGACGATGCATCGGCGATGACGATCCGGTCCACGGCCTTGGCGTCGATATCGAGTAACTTCGCAGCTGCGGACTCCGCCCGGTTCTGATTCCAGAGCACGAGCGCAACGATGATGAGCTGGGCGATAAAGAGTCCCGCCAGAAGTCCAATACGACCGTTCACGCCACACCTCCCTGCATCCACCCCGTCACCTGACGACGTTTACGACTACGAATCTGTCGCCACACCAGCCACACGACAAACACGCCCACCAGTGCGAGGAGATAACTTACGTACTCGAGCGTGGTGCGAGTGCCTGCTTCCAACGGAGGCAGCGTGCGGTTGAAGTGACCCCTTGCACGAATGCCCGTGAGGCTCTGATCTTCCAGCGCCCAATCCACGAGGTTCAACATCATCTGCACTGTGCCGGTGTAGAACGTGCCATCGGACGCACCCACCATGCGAAGGGTTTGATCCGCGACGAAGCCATTCGAGGCGATCACAAACAATCGGGCGGATTCTGGCGAGTGTTCGATGACCGATGCGGGTACCGGTGCGTCTGCTGACTTGTCAGCCTCCGCATTCACCGCCTCTGGCGAAGCCGCCTCTGCTGGCTCTTTGCTCTTCTCCACTGCGAGCAACGGAGACTTCTTGCCTTTGAAGAACGATTCGAATCGCCCTTCGAGTCCGGCCGCGATGAGCTTGCTGCCGGTCTCACCTTGAGGTGAAAAAGCAGAAAGTCCGTTCTCGTCGAACTTCGGAATGACGTTGGTGTCCGTTGAAACCCAGGCGCCTTCACTCGAGCGCAAAAGTTCAAAGACTTCTTTGCCTTCCTTGCCTTTGTCCGTCAGCGTGATGGGCGACGCCCATGGAATGGTCAGCTGCGGCAACCCCTGGAAAGCTGCGATGTTCGACAAACCTTCGCCACGCACATCCACAAAGTAGGGGTAGTCGAGCATCACCAACTCTTGGAAGCTGAAGCCGCTGACCTGCCTTGTAACAGGCACCGGGAACGGCGTGTTCTGCGGGTCCATGACCAGCGATTCGCCAATTTCAACACCATGTGACTTGAGCCAGTCTTCGAGGCCCGTCGTTTGTGGTGTTGCCATCAGGCTGTTTTCACTCGCGGTTGCATCAAAGGGCGCTGCTGCAAGAACCACCGTGCCGCCTTGCATAAGGAACTGATCCACCGCGAAGAGCTGCTTTTCGCTCAAGCCTTCGGGATCAACGATCATGAGCATCTCAACACCCGACGGCACAACTCCGCTATCGAGCGTAGTCGACTCGACCTCAAAATCGTTCGCCAGGTAGTCACGCAGCTGCGTGAACTGATTACCTTGTTGCGGCATAAATGGTGATTCGCCGCCCACCGGTGTCGGCGTTACCAACGCAACGCGCTTCAGTAAGCCAGATGCAAAGCGCTTCAGGCCTTCTTCGATGCCTTTGGTGGTGGACTCTTCAGAGAGACCTTCGGCAAGTGGCACCTGCACAACAAGGTCACCTTGCTCAAGCGTCAGGTAGTAATAGAACTGCTTTTCATCCAGAAGGCTGAGTGCCATGGGCTGAAAGCCGTACTTTGTGAGGATCGTATTCGCAACAGACTCATCACCGGCCTCTGGATCCACAAACTCAACTTTGAATTTGCCTTCGGACTTTTCGGTCAATGCGTTCAGCGCCTTGTCGAGCGCGGGTCGATAGGCAATCAGCTGCTCGGGCAGTTTCTCGTCACCCGAGACATAGGCTTTGAAAGTAACCGGCTCATTCATACTGGCGAACAACGAGTCGCCACCTTGAAAGCCGTACAACACCTTCTTGATGCTGCGGGTGAGATCAAACTCTGGATTACGCAGCTGTATGTCGATGTCCGATTCGCCAGCAACTTTGAGTTCAATCAGGTCACGGAAGCCCAGAACTTCATACTTGTCACCATAAGACACGAGCACATCGAAGTAGGCATTCACGAGACTCGCCTGATGACGGTCTGCCACCTGGAACGGCACCGCACGAATGCTGTATTTCGTGTTGGCTTCATCCTCAATTTCCGGATCCTCGGCGGGGTCGACGATCTCGACCCGGACACGTCCATTGCCCGCCACTTCGTACTCGCGAAGAAGGTCCTTCATCCGGGGCACCAGTGGGGCGAGCAGCGGATGAGTCTTCTCACTGAAGTATCCGCGAATGAGTAAAGGTTCGCGGAGTTGTTCGAGATAACCCTTGGTCGCATCGGAGATGGAGTAAACACTGCCTTCCGTCAGGTCAAACCGGGCTCCGCCGACGCCTGCGAGCCACACGTTCGCGAGTAAGAGATTGCCGGCGAGAAGCGCGGTGCCGAATAGCCAATTGCGGTGAGTTGCCTTGTTACCATCATGAGCCCAGCGTTCACGCGTTAGCGCGTAGACATTGAGCGCAAGGAATACAAAGGCAATGGAGACGTAGTAGTAAAGATCACGCAAATCTGAGACACCGCGTGTGATGGATTCAAACCGAGAACCGGCACCCATGGACTGCAACAGTTCTGAAATCCAGCCGCCTGCGAGCGAAACCAACAGCGGTGAGCCGAGCATGTAGAACACACCGCAGAGAATGGCTGAGAGGATCAGTGCGACGATCTGACTGTCGGAACGTGCGCTGACATAGAGGCCAATCGCGAGGTAAGCGCCGCCTAACAACAACGCCGCCAGGTAGCCCGCAAACACCGGTCCCCAATCAAGGTCGGCGATAAACGAAACCACCAACGGAATGGGCAAGGTCAATACCAGTGCAAGCCCGAGCAATATCCAGCACGCGAGAAACTTGCCGAGTACAAATTCCCAGGTCGAAGCCGGCAACGTAGCCACAAACTCCAGTGTTCCTGTACGGCGCTCTTCACTCCACATCCGCATGGTGATAGCGGATGAAAGGAAGATCATGAGTACCGGCATCCACTCAAACATGGGCCGCACATCAGCGATGTTGCGTGCAAAAAAAGCTTCGACCCAGAAGAACACAAATAGCGTGACCGCGAGAAAGGCAGCGAGAAACAAGTACCCAATGGGCGCGCCGAAGAACAGGTTCAGCTCTTTGCGTTCAATCTCACGAATGATCGAAAGACGTGGAAGGCTCATGCTGCAACCTCCTCGTTGACGCGACGGAAGACCGTTTCAAGGTCCTGTTGAATGGGTGCGATTTCGCGAATGGCCGCGCCCGCGCCGATGAGGGCACGTGCAATCGCGGCCACGCCGTCTTCCACCGAACCACTGACTTCAACCAGCCAGGCACCGTCGTCCTGTGACTGGCGGGTAACCCCTTCAACACCCGCGAGCACCGCACCGATATCAGAGCCGGTGGCCCTGACCCGGAGCGTGCTCGTATGCACTAGGTCAGAAAGCCGTTCATCCACCACGAGCTTGCCTTGACGCAGGATCAACGCCCGATCACATACCGCCTTAACCTCTTGCATGATGTGAGTCGAGAGAATAACGGTGGCGTGTTCAGCCAGTTGCCGAATGAGCGTACGCATGTGTTGGGTCTGCGACGGATCGAGCCCGTTAGTCGGTTCATCAAGAATCAGGAATCGGGGTTTGTGCAAGATGGCTTGAGCCACGCCCACACGTTGCCTGAATCCGCGTGAGAGTGTTGCGATGGGATCGAGCAAGCGGGCTTCAAGCTCTGTTGCACGCACTGCAGGTGGAACCACCGCCGCGGGATCAAGGCCTCGCAAACGTGCCGCATAGGCCAGGTAGTCGGCCACAGTAAGTTCCGGATAAACCGGCAAGCTCTCAGGAAGGTAACCAATCTGCCGATGGGCAGCCTCTGGATCGGCCGTCACATCCTGCCCGTCAATAAGCACACTGCCGGATGAGGGCTCCAGATAGGCCGTGAGCATTTTCATGATCGTGGTCTTGCCCGCACCGTTGTGGCCGAGCAAACCAACGACCTCTCCCGGTTTGATCGCGAAGGATACTTCGTCAACGGCGACGAAATCTCCATAACGACGGGACAGACGTACTGCCTCCAACATCCTTTTCTCCGCTGTCACTGCAGGAGCCGGCAAGGTAAGGACTTGCCAGCAAATTTCAAGGGGGACCGAATCAGAGAGTCCAGTGATACCATCCGGCTATGAAGAACTATCTAGACATTGCCGGACCTGCCGGCTCAATCGAAGTCATGGTCGATCAGCCCGACGGTGGCAACAACCTCTGGGCCGTGCTCTGCCATCCGCACCCGCTCTATGGCGGCAGTATGCACGATGGCGTCATCGACACCGCGGCCATCGTGCTCTTGTATCGAAAGATCAACGTCGTGCGGTTCAACTTCCGCGGGGTCGGACGCAGCGCCGGATCACACACCGGTGGTGCTGGCGAAGTCGACGATCTTGCCGCTGTGCTCGAATGGCTCAGGACGACTCACCAGCCGGATCAGGTCCTCCTCGGCGGGTATTC
Organism: Gammaproteobacteria bacterium; assembly: GCA_005799745.1. GTDB lineage: Bacteria > Pseudomonadota > Gammaproteobacteria > Pseudomonadales > Azotimanducaceae > SYFY01. The sequence continues at coordinate 67,160 of SYFY01000203.1, read as the reverse complement.
CTTTGGCTCGAACATCGCCTGGCGAGTTGCTGGCAGCACGCCCGGACTTGCCCGGTTGCTGCTGATCGCACCACCCGTCGGCATGATGCCCTTTGAAGGGCCGACACCAACCTGCCCAGTTCACGCGGTGTGGGGTGATGCAGATTCGTTCATCGATGAAGATGCACTCGGGGCTCTGTCCGGCGTGAACGCTCACTGTGTCGAAGATGCAGACCACTTCTTTATGGGTCAGGAGGAGGGCTTGTCCGCGGCGGTGGAAGCCTCACTGTCCTGACTCGCTAACCCTGACTCGCTAACCATGACTCGCTGACAAAGGGGCATCAGAAGACCGGCACGCCTGCAATCCACTCGTGCAGGAACCACACCGCGCCATAGCCCACCAGGCCAATCAACACCGGCAACACCAGTTCCGAAAGCACCAATTTCCCGCATCCTGAAAACACCGCACCAAACGGGATATTCGATGTGACAGCCGCAAACGGCGCCCACTTATCGCCGAGTTTCTGGGCCTTCTTGTGGTCAAGCAGCACTGTGCCAATACCGGCCAACGCGAGGAACGTTCCAAAGAAAACGATTGAGACATAATCGCCGTTCACAATGATATGAGACAGCGCCCAGAGGATGACTGACCACAGAAACGGATGGCGTGTGATGCGTACGAGGCCTCGAGGGTTGACGCCACTATCGAGAATTTTCTCCGCACCGACCTGCGTCGGATTCAGCACGAGAAATCCGCCGAGCAGAAAGATCATGGCAATCGGCATGACCACCTTAGGTACCCAGAACAGCGCGGGATCGGGAAACCACGCGTAATCAAGGCGCGGCACGCTGCCATAAGTCCATATCAGCAGCCCGATTGAACCTGCCGCAACAAGGGAATAAACACCGAGGAATCCTTGCTCGCCAACAGCCTTAACCAGCGCAGGGCGGAGCGCGGTGCTCGATAGAGCAAAGTGGGAAATCAGCAGAATCAGTCCAGCACCGAGGACTTCGATCATGGCGTTCTCCACGAGAGGATCGGGTATTGATCATACGACCGACTGAAGTCTCAGGACCACCAGGTCGCAATTACGCGCCACGAAGTTGCACGTGCTCACCTATACTGAAGTGAAGAGCTTCAGTGAAGATTGCACCGCCGTTATTCCCCGACCAGGAGGTCTTTGTGATGAAACGAACCGTTCTCACCACTTTACTGACAATCGCTTCGCCACTTTCTCTGGCGCTCGATCCTGCCTGCACGATTCTGGTGGAGTTGAGTGAGGCGAAGATCGCGGCGCCCGCGTGGCACGCGGTCTCCAAACTCGACGACTTCGAAACTGAATTCCTCAAGGTCGATGGCAAGTTCTTCATGAAAAACGCTGGCGAATGGATGCCTGCGCCTTTCAACATGGATGAGACAGAGCGCAAAACCATCGATTCCCTCCGAGCTGGCGAGATCAAAGTGACAGGATGCACGGCAGCAGGCGAAGAGACTGTACAAGGGGTTCGTACCCGCGCGTTCACCTACACCGTCGAAGTACCAGGTAGCGGCATTCCCGCCGTACAAACCCGAATCAACGTCGGGGTGGATGATGGTTTGCCCTATCGATTGTCGAGTGCCGCCGGTGAAACGAAACAGCACGTCACCTACCGCTATTCGGGTGTGAAAACTCCGCTGTAACGCTGGAGACCCCGGAAAAAAAGCGGCCCGAGGGCCGCTTTTTTACGTCGCAATGCTTGGGTCCTATGGACCCTTGAACTGCGCGACCAATCCCGCGATGGACTGTTTGGCATCACCAAACAACATGCGGGTGTTTTCACCGAAGAACAGCGGATTGTCGACTCCGGAGAAGCCGGACGCCATTGATCGCTTGAGCACGAACACTGTGCGTGCCTGGTCAACGTTGATGATGGGCATACCGTAGATCGGGCTGTTCTCATCGTTACGTGCCGCCGGGTTCACCACGTCGTTGGCACCAATCACCACCGCTACATCCACGTTGTTGATGCGTCGGTTGATGTCCTCCATTTCGACCAGCTGGTCATAAGGGACGTTGGCTTCTGCCAACAACACGTTCATGTGACCGGGCATACGACCCGCGACCGGGTGAATGGCATAAGTCACTTCCGCGCCGTTCTTTTCGAGGAGTTCGCCGAGTTCGCGCACCACATGTTGGGCTTGCGCGACCGCCATGCCGTAACCGGGAACGAAGGTCACGGTCGAAGCGGATTCGAGAATCAGATAAGCGTCTTCTGCGTTGATGGGCTTCACTTCGCCTTCAACTTTCGATGCAACCTTCACTGCGCCAAAACCGGAGAACAATACGTTCGCGAGCGAGCGGTTCATCGCCTTACACATGATCTGCGTGAGGATGATGCCCGATGCGCCGACCAGCGCGCCGGCAACGATGAGGATGTTGTTGTTGATCGCGAAGCCTGCAGCACACGCGGCAAGACCGGAGTAGCTGTTGAGCAGTGAGATCACGACCGGCATGTCTGCACCACCGATCGGCAGCACGGCCATGACGCCGAAGATAAGACTCAGCACGATCAACGCATAAAGCCAAGGCGAATCCACAGCAGGCTCGAGACACAACATGACGCTGCACACGATGATGCCGACGAGCACCAGTGCGTTAACAATGCGCTGTGCGCCGAAGACGATCGGTTTGCCGGTCACCATTTCCGCCAGCTTGAGCCACGCGAGGATCGAGCCGGTAAACGTCACACCGCCGATTAAAATCGACAATGCAATCGTGCTCAGGATGAACCAGGTGTTGCCCGGCTCATACATCGCTGCCCAACCGACCAAGAGGCTCGAAAGACCACCTGAACCGTTAAAGGCCGCAACCATTTCCGGCATCTTGGTCATTTCGACTTTGACCGCCGCATACCAGCCAATGATGGTGCCGACGACCGCACCAATGATCAGCGCTTCATAAGTGATGACCCTGAAGTCGACCAGCGTCATGACGATGGCGATCAACATCGCCCACGCGGAAATGTAGTTGCCGCGTACCGCGGTGGCAGGCGATGACAACATCTTCAAACCGAAGATGAAGAGCACCGCCGATATGATGTATCCCAGATTGACGAGTTCGAGGCTCACTTATTTGCCTCCCTTCGAAGTATCTTTTTTCTTGAACATGGACAACATACGATCAGTGACCACATAACCGCCCACGACGTTGATCATTGCCAACGCCACAGCGATACCGCCGAGAATGTTGGCCATGATGTGTGCACCGCTGCCCGCTGAGAGGATCGCCCCGACCACCGTGATACCCGACACCGCGTTGGCGCCAGACATAAGGGGTGTGTGCAGTGTCGCTGGAACCTTCGAAATCAGCTCAAAGCCCAGGAAAATCGACAGAACCAGGATGTAGGCAAGAAAAATCGCGTCCATGTCTTACCTCGCGTAATGGTTGATGATGACGGGGTTGACGACTTGTCCATCACGGGTGATTACACACCCCTTGATGATGTCGTCAGCGGGATCGAGATCGAGAATCGATTTCTCTTTATCCCAGAACTCGTCGATTAGGTTGTAGAGGTTGGCCGAGTACATGTCGCTGGCATTACGCGCAACTTCCGACGGCAGGTTGGTGATCCCCACGACTTTTACGCCGTTGACGTCGACCACTTGACCCGCCACAGAACCTTCAACGTTGCCACCGGATTCAACCGCCATGTCGATGACGACACTGCCGGGCTGCATGGATTCCACAACATCACGGGAGACAATTCGTGGTGCCGGTCGCCCGAAAACCTGGGCGGTGGTGATCACGATATCGGACTGCGCGATGACCTTGGCCTGGCCCTGCTTCTGCATTTCGACCTGCTCAGGCGTCAGTTCCTTCGCATAACCCTGCGCGGTCTGGCCCACGTCACCGAGGTCAATTTCAACGAACTTGGCACCGAGTGAACGCACCTGTTCAGCAACCACAGGCCGGGTATCAAAGGCTTCCACGCGCGCACCGAGTCGTTTCGCGGTCGCAATCGCTTGAAGACCGGCAACACCAGCGCCAATCACGAAAACACGGGCCGGCGCGATGGTGCCAGCAGGTGTCATCATCATCGGAAAGATCTTCGGGCTGTGGTACGCCGCCTGAATAACCATCACGTATCCCGCAAGGTTCGCCTGCGAGGACAGTGCATCCATCTTCTGGGCACGTGTGGTCCGCGGAATCATCTCCATGGAGATGGCGGTGACGCCCTGATTGGCCATTGCTTCTACAAGCGCCCGCTCGTTAAACGGGTCGAGGAAGCTGACGTGTACACTACCTTTCTTCAGTTGAGCAATGTCTTCAACCGAAGGCTTGCGCACCCGCATCACGACATCGCTTTCCCGAAGCAGCGTCGCGCGATCTTTCAGGCTTACACCTGCGGCCGTGTAGTCGGCGTCGCGATAACCCGAAGGTTCGCCAAGACCACTTTCAACGGCAATGCTGATGCCTTTACCAATCAGTTTTTTCGCGCTTGCCGGCGTGATTGCCGCGCGCAATTCTCCCGGAAGGGTTTCCCGGAGCACCCCTATTTGCATGCTACCCCCAGAAATTGGTCGGTCTCTTGGATCGTCACTCTTGGATCGTCACCACGGCGCAGTGGAATTGCCCCGGCACCACGCGGTACGCAACTCTAATGAGTCGGCGCTACGAATGCCTTGCCCATGGCTGCTTTCTTGTCGTCCCTCTCTCGTTGTAGTCGTCTGGACTTGCCAGCCGCTACACAAACCCGGGTACCCCGGGCACGAAAGGCGCCAGAGTGTAGTGGAGTCGGTAGTGTACGCAAAGCCTCCGAGCCGGAAGTCGGTGAGGATGTAAGTGAAATGCCTCGACTCGGGCATAATCGCCGCCACAAACGCAGACCACTGCGTGGGACATTCTTAAGGGGCGGGGACCAGAGAAATGGCATTTCGGGGTTTGAGTAATCGTGCCGCGCTATTCGCCGTGGTGGTTGCATTCGGCACCGGTCTGATCGGCAGTCTTGCCATACGACCCCACACGATCACGGGTGAGCGCCAGTTCAGTGCCACGGAATCGGACGGTGAGGGTGAGGCTCGCATTTCGTGGCGTGTGCCGGTGGTCTTTCAAACCAATCTTCCTGTCCTCGGTGACAATCCCGTTTATGTAGCAAAACAGATCGAAACGGCCAGCGGCGGCGCAATTCGCATTCGGCTCTATGAGCCCGGCGAAGTCGTTCCGGCTTTCAGCGTTACGGACGCGGTGCGCGATAACAAAGTAGAAGCAGGCTACACCTGGCTCGGTTACGACCAGGGCAAGATCCCCGCATCAGCGTTGTTAGGTGCCGTACCTTTCAGCATGGAGCCGTGGGAATACAGTGCCTGGTGGTACGAAGCCGGTGGCCGGGAACTGGCGGAAGCACTGTACAAGCCACACAACATGCATCTTCTCTATTGCGGCATGACCGGTCCCGAAACTGCGGGCTGGTTTCGTGAACGCATCGAAACGCTGGAAGACGTCAAAGGTCTGAAGATTCGCTTCGCGGGTATCGGCGGCAAAGTGATTGAACAGCTGGGCGCGTCCGTCACCATGTTACCGGGTGGCGAGATTTTCCAGGCTCTGGAAAAAGGCGCCATCGATGCAACGGAGTTCGCATTGCCCGTGGTTGATCAAACCCTCGGCTTCGATCGTATCGCCAAGTTCAACTACTACCCCGGCTGGCATCAACCGTTCACGGCATCGCACCTGGTCATCAATCAACGGCACTGGGACGCAATCACGGATGCGGACAAGGCAGTTATCGAGACGGCTTGTACAGCAGGCATCACACGAAACCTGGCGCGATCAGAAGGATTGCAAGGTGCCGTGATGGCAAAGTTCCCGGAACGCGGCGTGAGTGCTGAGGTACTGCCCATGGAACTCTTGCGTGAACTTGAAAGCGTGACGAAGCTGGTTCTCGACGCTGAAGCTAAAGCTGATCCGGACTTCGCTAAGATCCTCGAGTCGCAGCAGAAATTCCGCGCCGAATACGCACACTGGAAATCCAAGGCTTATTTGCCGAGGGACTTCTGATGTACCCGGAAACGGCTTTCTCGCGAGTCGTGGATGCCTGGTTGATCCGCATCGGCCAGGCACTTTCCTGGGTATGGCTCGTACTGCTCGCCGTCATCATGATCAACGTGGTGCTGCGCTATTTTTTCTCCGAGGGTCGAATCGAACTCGAGGAGTTGCAGTGGCATCTCTACTCCATCGGTTTTCTGATCGGCATGAGTTACGCCTATCAGGCTGATGTGCACGTTCGTGTTGACGTGCTGCACGAACGTTTGTCCAAACGCACCCAGGCATGGATCGAGCTCTACGGAATACTGCTCCTGTTATTGCCGTTCATCGCACTCGTTGTGATCTATGGCTTTTCCTTTGTGCAGTCGAGTTTCCTCGCCAATGAAGTCTCTTCATCACCTGGAGGCTTAGGTCTGCGTTGGTTGATCAAGGCCGTACTACCCTTTGGGTTTGCACTGCTGGGCGTTGCTGTCCTCGCGAGACTCCATCGCGTGTGGTCATTCCTCTTCTTCCAGGATCGCAGCGATGCCCGATAACGAATGGTTGGCATTGGCCATGTTCGTGGTCTTCATCGCACTCGTCTTCACGGGTTTTCCAGTGGCTTGGGTGCTCGGTGGTTTGGCGGTGATTTTCACTGCGCTCGCGATCGTTCTTGACGTCGACTTCAACGTCACCATCGGCGTTGATTGGAGCTACGCGTCGCTGACCGTTGATCGCATCTGGAACACGATGGAAAACTGGGTGATGGTGGCCCTTCCCATGTTTATTCTCATGGGGCTTCTGCTGGATCGTTCCGGTATTGCACGTGATCTCATGACCAGCTTTGCACGCTTGCTCGGCAGCATGCGTGGTGGTCTCGCGATTGCGGTCACGTTGATTGGTTTGTTACTCGCGGCGAGCACAGGCATCGTTGCTTCGTCGGTAATGCTGTTGGCGTTGCTCGGCCTGCCTGTGATGCTGAAAGCCGGCTACGACAAACCCCTCGCGGCGGGCACTGTCGCTGCAGTCGGAACGCTCGGAATTCTCATTCCGCCTTCGATCATGCTGGTGATGATGGCGGATCGCATGGCGATGAGTGTCGGCGATCTGTTTCTCGGCGCATTGTTTCCGGGATTACTACTCGGTGCGCTCTACATCATTTACATCTTCGTGTACGGCCTTTTCTACCCGGAACGGGTGCCGGCAGCGCAACACGAACCCTTAGACTTAGCGGCGGTCTTCGATCTCTTCAAAGCAATCGTGCCGCCTGCTGCGCTGATCCTTGCCGTACTCGGCAGCATCTTTTTTGGTTGGGCGACCCCCACCGAGGCTGCCGGTGTCGGCGCGTTTGGCGCCTTGTTGCTGGCGCTTTATAAGCGCTCCATCGACATGAACGGGATGCATCATGTGTTGCAGGAAACCACGCGTTCAACAGCATTCATCTTCGCCATCATGTTGGGCGCAACGGCATACTCATTGGTACTGCGTGGACTGGGCGGTGATGAGTTGATCGAGCGCGCGTTAATGAGTCTGCCGTTTGGGCCGACCGGGATCATCATCGCCATCCTGTTCGTGACATTCATCCTTGGCTTTTTCTTGGACTGGATTGAACTCACCCTCATCATTCTCCCACTGGTTGCGCCGGTAGTCGTGAAGCTCGGTTTTGACCCGGTATGGTTCACAGTGCTTTTTGCTGTGTGTTTGCAAACCAGCTTTCTCACACCGCCCGTCGGCTTTTCGATCTTCTATCTCAAAGGGGTGGCACCACCGGAAGTGGACACTGAGGTCATCTACCGAGGCGTGGTGCCTTTCATTCTTCTGCAATTGGTCGGGATCGCGGCGACTTTCTATTGGGAACCCATCGTGACCTGGTTGCCCAATCAGGCTTACGGCACAGGATAGTTTCATGAGCATCTATAAAGTCATCGCCATCAATCACGCGGAATCAAGTGAGAACCGCATCCACAGCGACGAGATCGCCAGTCGCCTGGGATTTCGCGGTGCCCTGGTTCCCGGGGTTTCCGTTTATGGCTACATGACCCGTCCACTAGTCGACCGCTTCGGTGCGGATTGGCTTTCGAGCCATCAAACCAGTGTGCGATTTCTCAAGCCAGCCTACGACGGTGAAGAAATCAGTGTTGAGCTCAAAGCCGCAGGCAGTGCTTGGGAAGTGACTTGCACCGGTCCCGGAAACGAACTGCTCGCGGTCATGAGCTCCAAAATGCCGTGTGACGACGTACCCGCGCCGCTACCTGCAGCATTTTCATATCCGTCCCTCGAACGCGAGCGGGTTCTGATTTCGAAAGATACCATCGACCTCGAACGACCCCTGCCGGTCTGGCACTGGCGTGCGGACCGAACCGGTAACATAGATTACTCCGCCCAGGTCGCAGACGACTTGTCGGTGTACCCGGATTTCATTCACCCGCACTGGGCACTCGCGACTTCAAACTACATTTTGGTGCGCTCCTACGTCATGCCTGCTTGGATTCATGTCGGTAGCGAGATCAGCCAGCACCGGCCTTTCCGCGCGGATTCGACTATCGACGTCAACGCCGCTTGCGTTGAACGCTGGGATCGAAAAGGCCATGAGTTCGTGAAGCTCGATATTCGTTACAGCGATGCTGATGGTTTGATCGCGCGGGTTCTGCACACCGCTATTTACAAGGTCGCGGGTGCATGAGACTTGGCGTTCTCGCGTCCCACGGCGGCACTACGCTTCAAGCCATCATCGACGCCATCACAAGCAAACGGCTTAACGCTGAAGTCGTTCTCCTCATCAGCAACAACAGCAGGAGCGGGGCGATGGATAGAGCCCGTGCTGCGGGAATCCCAACAGCACACATCAGTGGTTCGACCCACCCGGACGATGAAACTCGCGATCACGCCGTTCGCGACGCCATGCTCGACGCAAACGTCGATCTGGCCGTGCTTGCCGGTTATATGAAACCACTGGGCAATGCGACACTCACGGCCTTTGATGGTCGCATCATCAATACCCACCCGAGCCTTCTGCCGAAGTTCGGTGGTGCCGGGTTCTTCGGGATTCACGTCCACACTGCCGTCATCGCTGCAGGAGAAAAGGTGACAGGGGCATCCGTGCATCTGGTTCGAGGCGACTACGACACCGGACCCGTGATCGCACAAAGTGAACTGCCGGTCCTGCCAGAAGATACACCGGAGTCATTGCAGGAACGCGTCAAATCAGCCGAACAAACGCTGCTCATCGACGTGATCAGTCGGTGGAAGACTGAATCGCGCAGAGGTGCCTAGAAGATGTCGAATCGGAAACGTCCACTCGACGGCCTTCGTGTCATCGAAGTCGGTCAACTGCTCGCTGGTCCCTTTGCAGGCACCTTGCTCGGCTATTTTGGTGCTGAGGTCATCAAGGTCGAGCCACCTGGCGACGGTGATCCTATTCGGGGCTGGCGAGTCCTTGATGAAAGCGGAACGTCGTTCTGGTGGTACAGCCTCGCACGCAACAAAAAATCCGTCACCGCAAATCTACGCAGTGAGGCAGGACGCGAGATCGTGCGTCGCCTCGCCAATACCGCAGACGTGCTGATCGAAAATTTCAAACCCGGCACAATGGAGAAGTGGGGGCTTGGACCTGAAGTCTTCAAGGTGTCCAACCCGAAGCTCATCTACTCACGCATCTCCGGCTACGGACAGACCGGCCCTTATGCACACAAACCCGGTTATGCCTCGGTAACGGAAGGCTTCAGCGGCTTTCGTCATCTCAATGGTTTTCCAGGCGAAGCTCCGGTGCGACCCAACCTCAGCATCGGCGACACGATTTCCGGCTTGCACGCTGTGATCGGCATACTGCTCGCACTTGCGGGGCGAGATCGCGTGATGAACGGCACCGGACAGACTGTGGATGTCGCGCTCTATGAATCGATGTTCAACCTGATGGAAGCCGTCCTTCCAGAATATTCCGGTGCTGCCCAGGTGCGTGGCCCATCCGGTTCTACGATCACTGGTATCGTGCCCACGAATACCTACGCCTGCGCAGATGGAAAATATGTTGTGATCGGGGGCAATGGCGATTCGATTTTCGTGCGACTGATGAGCGCCATCGGACGCGCAGATATTGGGAATGATCCCGTTTGCGCCAACAACCGCGGTCGGGTTGAACACCAGGCACGAATCGATGGCGCCATCGGTGCGTGGACGAAGACGCTATCGGCTTCCGAAGTCATGCGAATTCTTGAAGCGGCCGAAGTCCCCATCGGCCTTATTTACAGCATCGAAGATGCATCCAATGATCCACACTATCGCGCACGCGGAATGTTCGAGTCCGTGGCGACACCCAATGGTGCGTTGGAAATCCCAGCCATTCTGCCAAAGCTCGAATCGACACCCGGTCGAACTGATTGGGCTGGGCCCGCCGTGGGCGCACATACGAATGAGATCTTGGCATCGCTCGGATTCAGTGCTGACAATCTAGATCAGCTGCGAAAACGCGGTGACATCTAGACGTTGATCGGGAAAGCGGCTCCTCGTCTGGAGCCGCCACTTCCATCAGTGGGTATAAGCGCGCTCGCCATGCGCATTGGTGTCCAGACCTTCACGTTCTTCATCCTCAGGAACACGTAACCCAACGATGAGGTCCGCGATCTTGAAGGCGATGAACGCCGCCACACCTGACCAGACAACGGTCACGAGCACACCTTTGAGCTGAATCCAAACTTGTGTGCCGATGGGGTTCGATCCCACGGTCGCCGTCACCCAATCCATGACGAGTCCTGGGCCACCCAGCACCTGTGTGTTGAACACGCCAGTAAGCAACGCGCCGACGATGCCACCAAGACCGTGGATGCCGAAGACATCGAGCGAGTCATCCGCGTTGAGCATTCGTTTGAGCCCTGTTACTCCCCATAGACACACAAGTCCTGCGATGGCTCCGATAGCCAGGGCCCCCATCAATCCCACGTTACCCGCTGCTGGTGTGATAGCGACCAGTCCCGCGACCGCACCTGACGCCGCGCCGAGCATCGAGGGTTTGCCCTTGATGACCCACTCGGCAAAGATCCACGCGAGCACTGCGGCGGCGGCAGCGAGGAATGTGTTGATAAAGGCCAGGGCGGCGAAATTGCCTGCCTCCAGTGCGGAGCCCGCATTAAAGCCAAACCAGCCGACCCACAAGAGTGATGCGCCAACCATAGTGAAGACGAGGTTATGAGGTGGCATCGGCTCTCGCCCATATCCCGTTCTGCGACCTACGAGATACGCACCGACGAGACCTGCGATGCCGGCATTAATGTGAACGACAGTTCCGCCCGCGAAATCCAGTGCGCCCCACTGCCAGATCAACCCTGCTTTAGAGGTCATGTCCGCGGCAACTTCGGCACTGCTGTATGCGTCCGGTCCCATCCAGTACCACACCATGTGTGCAATCGGCAGATAGCTGATGGTGAACCAGATAACCATGAAGATAAGCACAGCAGAAAATCGCATGCGTTCAGCGAACGCTCCGACGATCAGACAGCAAGTGATCCCGGCAAACGTCGCCTGAAACGCGGCAAAGACGATCTCCGGGATGTAGACGCCTTTGCTGAACGTCGCCGCCATAGCGAAGGTACCCGCTACGGGATCCCAAATGCCGTTCATCAAGAGGCGATCAAAACCGCCAATGAACGCATTGCCCTCAGTGAACGCCAGGGAGTAGCCATACACGTTCCACAACACGACAATGAGTGAGAACCCCACCATCACCTGCATGAGTACGGACAGCATGTTCTTTGCTCGAACAAGACCGCCGTAGAACAGTGCGAGCCCGGGTATCGTCATCATGATGACGAGCAGTGTTGATACGAGCATCCATGAAACGTCACCCTTATCAGGGACGGGTGCATCGGATGCAAACGTAAAGGTTGGCAACAAGGCCAACATCGTGACGAACGCTGTAGCCAGAGGCAATCGTGCGCTCATTCCCGCTTCGCGCGGGATTTCTCGTGTTTTTATCGCGTCCATAGTTGACGTTGCTCCTCGATAGTCAGATGGCTTCAACACCGGTCTCTCCGGTGCGGATTCGAATGACGTCGGACAGTTGCTGGATGAAGATTTTTCCATCGCCAACCTTGCCGGTGTGTGCCGCTTTCTGAATCGCTTCGACCACAACATCGAGCTGCGCATCGTCGATGGCGACTTCCAGTTTGATCTTTGGCAGGAAGTCGACGACGTATTCTGCCCCTCGATACAACTCGGTGTGCCCCTTCTGTCGACCGAACCCTTTCACTTCAGAAACTGTCATTCCCTGCACACCGACCTCGGACAGTTGTGCGCGAACATCGTCGAGCTTGAATGGCTTGATGATCGCAGTAACCATTTGCATGTTCATTCCCCCTTGATGAGCCTGGAATCGGCTCGTCGTGTTGAGCCAGCGCATAGGCGATTTTGTGTTGAGACCTTTGTCATGTTCATCCCCGATGATTCGATTGGCGTCGTTCCAACAAACAACGATTCGGAAAGAGCACGTTTCGTGCCAGCAACTAAGAACGTCTGTCATTTTGTTACAAAAGATGTGGGCGCTTCTGCCATAGCCGGTGAGCTAATTGAATAGAGGGAAGGAGGGGCGGCAGAACCACCCCTCCACACACGAGAGATTGGAGAGAGATCAAATGGGGAGTGAAGGGAGTTCTGTTTCTTGCCGTGCCTCCTGATGAGTTGATACATACCAAGCAATGTATGTGCCAACTAGCTCAGGTGACGAGTTGAAACGCGAGATGATGCGTTCAACCCATGATCTCGGCCGTTTTGAGCTTACCGCTCGCTTGGAACGCCACGCTTTGGTGCGATTCAAACCACTAACGCACCAAGATCAACGCCCCGCCGCACCGCTAAGTACAGCAAGCGCCCTCTCATGAAGCACGGCATTGCCCGAAGCGAGGATGTTGCCACCCATGCATGCAGACTCACCCGCCCAATTTGTGATCACGCCACCTGCACCACGGATCACCGGGATGAGCCCCATGACATCGTAGGCATGCAGCCCACCGTCGATGCCAAGATCCATGAACCCCATGGCGACCATCGCGTAGACATAACAATCACCACCATATCGTGCGAGCCGCACGCTCCGTTCGAGCCGGTCATACCCTTCGCGCGCTGAGCCAGCAGCAATCAGATTGGGATTGGTAGTTCCAAGTGTTGCAACTGCCAGATCGCTCACCCCTCGCGAGTGGATTCGTTGCGCGCCTCCATCACCTTGTTGGAACCACGCAGCACTACCATCACCCGACCACAGCTCTCTGGTGAACGGTTGATACATCACACCGACAATCGGCTCCTGGCCGTCAAACAGACCCAGCAATAATCCCCAGTGCAGCATTCCGGACATAAAGGCGCGGGTGCCATCGATAGGATCGATCACCCAAGTGAGGCCGTTCCCTGGCTGATGACCGAACTCCTCACCCAACACACCATGCTCTGGGAATCTTTCACGGATCAGCTCACGTAACACCGTTTCAGCGCCACGATCAGCCTCGGTTACCGGGTCAAACCTCCCTAGACCTGGCTTGTGGTCGACGATCAAGGGCGTTCGGAAGAAAGGAAGCGTCGCTTCTCCCGCCCGACGAGCAGCCATCCGCGCGAACTCAAGATAGCTCAAGCGCTGTGCATCGCTTACCGGCACGGGATTGGCAAATGTGATCATGAGTCCTCCGAACGATGCGCTGCCTGCCAGCTAAGAGTCCCTGTACCCGGCCGGATCAGCTCAGGCTATGATGCCAGCCAACCGGGAGGAAGCTGAAAGAAGATGGCGAAGAACATCATTGTCCCCGAAGAAGACAAAGCCCTATACAAGAACTTCCACTTCGCGTCCGCAGCGCGCGCTAGCGGGCTCGTGATTTGCTCGGGCCAGATTGGTTCTCAAGCTGGCGGGAGTGTACCCGCAAGTGCCGAAGAAGAATTTCGCAATGCCTGGCGTGGCGTTGGTAAGGTCCTCGCCGCTGCTGGGTTGAGCTACGACGACATCGTCGACATCACTTCATTTCATGTTGGGCTGAGGGAGAACCTTGGTACCTTTATGAAAGTGAAGGATGAGTTCGTGAAGGAACCTTATCCGGCTTGGACAGCGATTGGCGTGTCGGAGCTGGCGGTGCCGGGGGCGCGGGTGGAGATTAGGGTTACCGGGTTCCGCTGAAAACCGAAGGAAACGCTAGCTGTCTTGCTAGTAACGAAGTGAGGATGACTAATCCGAAATCGTTCTTCTGAGTCTAGGGTTAGTTCTACGGCGTGAAAGAAAAAACGCGAAAGGCCGAACCAACTCGTAGAACATTACTCGTAGCCGATCAGTTTTTCCGAGTTTGAGAACGCCGTTGGCCGCTATACGACAGTTTGCGAATGGTGCAGAAAACCACCTTGGAACTCTTGTCAGAACATATAACAGAGCCAAGAGTGCTGGCATCGCCGAAGGCGAGTTGAGAAGTTCCCAACTATCCGGGTTAGTCAGCGTACTCGAATCAATAAAGCGGGAATCGTCTTATTCGAGCGTGGTGATAGACATGCTCTTAGTTAGGTCAGGTCAGCACGTACCCACTAGTTCAGAGTATGAGACCGTCAAAGCTTCAGACGCAGTACAAGATGCGATTGATCGATTGCCTACAAACAACTCGTTTGAGCGAGAGCTTACAAAACTCGTTATCCACCAAGATTTCCATTTGTTTTGTCCTCGCTTGCTTGTAACTCACACGATAGTGAATCTTCTAAAGAACGCAGTTTACTACTCACAAAAGTCAAAACAGCCAGCGGTAGAAGTACACGTTGGAAGAAATCGTGAACACTATTGGTTTATTCGTGTCATGGATAACGGATCCGGTATCTCCAAGGAAAGTCGCCGTCGACTATTCCAACCGTTCTTTACAACTACGCAGTCCGGAGAGGGAAACGGCATCGGCTTGAGTTTTTGCAAAAAAGTAATGGACGACCTCGGTGGAGAAATTCACCTTGTGGATGAACCGGGATTCTCGACCTGTTTCGAGCTCACTTTTCCGAGAAAGAGCTGTCAGGCAGCCCTCGAACCGAATGGCAAGCTGAACCATGGAGACACTTCGACTCCGATATGAACGCTAACAACGCGCACCCGCTCACCACCGGTAGCGTTCTGACACAGATTTCTAAGCTAACCGCCCCCATGATGCTCGGCGTCTCCTCCAGCATCATCGTCCAAACCCTGGAAATGGGCTTCATCGGCCAACTCAGCCACTCTCACGTCGCTGCGATCACGTTCACCTTCCCACTAACAATGATCCTCACAAGCATCGCGCTTGGCATCTCGATCGGAACTTCGTCTGTCATCGCTCGAAGCGTTGGTGGTGGGAACGTTGCTGAAAATCAACGCCTCGCAACCCACAGTCTCATCGTCACTTCCATCGCGATGTCCGTTCTTTCATTCGTAGGATGGCTTTCAATCGACCCGGTCTTCGAGTTTCTCGGGGCGGAAGATCACCTGCTTCCGATGATTCATTCCTACCTCGACATCTACTATCCGGGTGTTGTGCTTTTCACCTTAACCATGATCGCGAGCAGCATCATGCGGGCGATCGGTCAGGCGAATGTGCCCGGGCTTGTTATGACCGCCGGCGCGGCACTCAATCTCCTCATCGATCCGATTTTGATTTTCGGCTGGTTTGGATTTCCACGAATGGAATTGGCGGGTGCAGCGACAGCGATGACGCTTTCACGCGTACTCACCAGCGCGGTGCTCCTCTACTACGTGGTGAACGGAAACCTTGTCTATCTGCGCAGCGTCTGGAGCGGATTGCGTGAATCGTCGCAGCGCATCTCTCACATCGCTTTCCCTGCTATGGCAACGCAGATGATCGGACCGATAACGGCAGCGCTAGTCACCCGACTACTTGCCAGCCATGGGGAAATCGTTGTCGCTGCTTACGGTGTAGCCACGCGGATAGAAGGCATCGCTGTGATGCTGTTCTTCGCGCTATCCGGCAGCATCGGTCCTTTTGTCGGTCAGAATTTTGGCGCAGGGAAAATTGATCGAGTGCGTGAAGGTCTCAACGTCTCCTACGTTTTTTGCCTGATCTGGGGTTTTTTCATGGCCCTTCTGTTGCTTGTCTTTGGCAGCACTTTCGCGAGTTGGATTGAGGGCTCCGAAGATGTCATCAACACAGCCGGTTGGTACCTCGCCGTGGTTCCGTGGAGTTATGGCCTCTGGGGGATGCTGATGATGTCATCGGCGTCATTCAACGCACTTGGCAAACCACTGCCGAGTACCATCATGTCGTTCACACGTATGTTCTTTCTGTTCCTTCCACTCGCATGGATTCTGAATCGGTTGTTTGGATTCAAAGGGATATTCATCGCGACGTTAGTCAGCAATTTGGCAATGGGTACGGTAGGCTACTTCTGGTTCAAAGCCAGGATGCTGTCGTGTGTTGCTGCGTAGACTCGTTACGATTCCACTGCTGTTCGTTACCGCAGCACTCCTGGCAATTCTCGCGCTTCCACTTCTCATCGTTGCCAGCGCCATCAGCAAACTCACATGGGCAAAAGGAGCTACCTCCGCACTGCTCTTCGTTCTGGGCTACGTGTACTTTCAACTCGGTGGTATGAGGCGTCTATTTTTCACGTGGTTATTGCATCGAAATCACGATGACTACATCGATCGAAATCGCGCCGTACAGTACTGGTGGGCCAACTCTCTCAAGCGCTGGGTGCAACACTGCTTTCGCCTTCGGTTTCAACTGAGCGGCACCGAAGCGCTTCACGGCAGGCCATGCATGGTGTTTCCACGCCACGCAAGCCTTGCCGATACCGTAGTGCCTATCGTCTTCTACGGCTCACCTCAGAAAGTGCGATTGCGGTACGTGCTCAAACGGGAGTTGCTTTGGGATCCGTGCCTCGATGTGGGCGGGAATCGCGTTCCCTGTCACTTCGTTGATCGGTCCGGACAAGATAGCCAAGGGGCCGTAAGAGCAGTCCGAGCGCTCACTGCAGGTGTGGGCGAAGTCGAAGGCATCGCCATGTTTCCTGAAGGAACCCGCTACACGCCAAAGAAAGCCGCAAAACTTGCTCAGTCGGAGAAACCCGAGCTACGCGCGATGATCGAACGTTGGCCCAACCTTTTACCTCCTCGAATGGGAGGTACGCTCGCAATGCTTGAAGCCAACCCTGGCCTCGACATCCTGTTCATAGCGCACAGCGGGTTTGAACCCGCCGCTGAACTGCATGAACTTCTATCAGGTGCTTGGATTGGTGCTGACATCCGGCTTCACTGCTGGAGAGTCAAGTTCGAGGATACTCCCGAAGCTTCAAAACACCGAGAATTCATTTTGGCGCAGTGGGATCAGATGCAGACGATTGTTTCAAAACTCGCCGCGGGTGAATCATGCGCGTGAGCGCACGACGCGCCGTAACAGCATTTGCCTTGTTCGGAATACTCAGCTCTATGTTCTTGGCGTCTTGCTCGAAACCCAACATGGCTCCACCGCTTATTGAAGTAACGGACCCATGGATTCGCAAACCGATACCTCCGCTCGACAAAACTGCTGGCTACTTCAAGGTCACCAATCATTCTGAAACGCCGATTGTTCTGAAAGTCGCACAAAGTAAGTCTGCACGAAAGATTGAGTTTCACGAAACGCTTGAGGAAGAAGGCATGATGCGCATGCGGCGGCTTAAGGAAGTTGTGGTCGCGCCGGGAGAGACCGTCTCCTTCGAGCCCGGCGGTAAACACTTGATGGTCTTTGGATTCATTGCTGGTGATTCGCCGGTGAGCGTTCAACTGCGCATTGGCGAAGACCAAATTCTGGAAGTTCCATTCGATCTGCGTTGAGAAAACCATGGAAAAACATGATTTCTATCGAGCCGCCCGTACCGACATCAACGGTCCGCTACATGACATTAAAGTCGTCGAAGTGACGACAACATGGGCAGGGCCTATGTGTGGTTGTGTGCTAGCCGATTACGGCGCCGATGTGATCAAGGTCGAAGCACCAACCGGTGAAGTAGGTCGGCGACTGCTACCGATGGTGCCCGGAACCAACCTCGGCATTCCGCACGAAACGGTGAATCGCAACAAACGCAACGTCACGATCGATCTGCATGGCGCAGAAGGCCAACAACTCCTAAAGGACCTTGTTAGAACCGCTGACGTTTTCCTTGAGAATTTCAGACCGGGTGCGCTTTCTGATTGGGGACTGGGCTACGAGCACCTTCGTGAAGTCAAACCTGACCTCATCTATGTGTCCGTAAGCGGCTTCGGTCAGTTTGGTGACCTGCACGAACGCGCCGGATATGACCCGATTGCGCAGAACTACTCGGGCTGGTCTTCACTCAACGGCGAACCACAGGGCGGACCAACAAAAGCGCCAACGTTTCTTGGTGATGATCTGGCTGGATTGCACGCGGCGCTCGGCACCATGGCCGCATTGCTGCACCGCAGCCGAACGGGTGAAGGCCAACACGTCGACATCGCGTTAATCGATTGTTTGCTTTTTCAAAGCAACGGCTTCCCAACATTGGGTGCGCTTGAAATCCCAATACCTCGTATGGGCAATCAATTCGCATTGGCAACACCTGTTAACGCCTACGCCTGCACAAATGGGAGGGTATTCGCCGGCGTGTTGCTCGACAGTCACTGGAAGCTGCTTGCTAAAGAGATGAACCGCGAAGATCTCGCCCCACTCGGTCTAATGGATCGACTCGGTCAGCGTGAGCTCCTGGACGGATTGCTCGCAAACTACTGTGCTGAACGTAGTGTGGAAGAAGTGGTGAACCGTTGTACGGAACTCGGCCTACCCGCGACACGAGTGAATACCTACGCCGAAGTAGCCCAACAAAAACATGTGCACTCACGCGACATGTTGCAGGAGGTTGAGTTGGCCAACGGTCAGAAGGTTCCGCTAACGGGGCCTGCTGCGAAGTTCTCGCGCACACCGATTCGAATTCGGAGTCGTGCGCCATCACTCGGAGAGCACACCGCTGAGATACTAAGAGACCTTGGTTGCAAGCCAGAGACGATTGCCGACCTCAAAGCACGCGGAGTGATTTGAGGCCTGCAGCGGCTTACTGAGAACGCTGAACCAATCAGAACGGATCAGCGATCTTCAGCAGTTGTTTACCCAGATTTTTCCCGGTGAACAGGCGATTCAACGTATCGGGAATGTTGTCGAACCCTTGCTGCACGTCGACCTGATAGACCAGTTGCCCTGACTGCACCCACTGACCGAGTTCAGCGATGGCTTCCATGGCTCGCGACATGTAATCAATGACGATAAACCCTTCCATGCGCGCACGCATGATCACCAGGTTCATGAGGTTCTTCGGACCAGGGGCGGCTTCAGTGTTGTTGTAGGCTGAGATACCCCCACACAACACGACTCGAGCCTTCATGTTGATGTGGTTGAGCGTCGCTTCGAGAATGTCGCCACCCACGTTGTCAAAGAAGACATCAACACGCTTGGGGCAAAGCTCTGCAAGGCGCGCATCCACGTTCTCGCTCTTGTAGTCGATGACACCGTCAAAGCGAGCAACGTCCTTGAGCCAACGGCACTTCTCTGCACCACCAGCGATACCGATCACGCGGCAGCCTTTGATTCGTGCAATCTGACCAGCGACGGAACCTGTTGCACCCGCAGCACCTGAGACCACGACCGTTTCGCCCGCTTTTGGCACCCCGAGGTCGAGAAGACCGAAGTACGCAGTTAATCCAGTCACACCAAACACGGACATCATCATTTCCGGAGGAATTCCTGCCGGAATCTTGTTCAGACCCATCAACCCCTGATCCGGCTTTGTGACCAGAAAATCCTGCCAGCCCCCTGTGGTCTGCACGAGATCGCCTCGGCTGAACCCAGGATTATTGGACTCGACCACCTGTCCGATGCTGCCTGCCCGCATCACTTCACCGATCTTGACGGGCGGAACATAGCTCTCGCGGTCTTCCATCCAGCCTCGCTGGGTCGGATCAAACGACAGCCACAGGTTACGCACCAACACTTCGCCGGGTCCCGGCACCGGAATAGGCGATTCGGCGTATTCAAAATTCTCGCGTGTCACCATTCCGTAGGGGCGTTTGTGCAGCAGCCATTGTCGATTTGTATTCATGTCAGCTCCCGATTACGAACAGCAGGTTAACACCGCAAGTCATCTTCTTTAACATGACTGCTCCTCTGCGTGCGGTCATCCCATGAATCCAGTCTTTGAGAGTGCACATCGGCTTGCGGCAATGATCCAACGCAGTGAGATTGGCTGCGAAGAGTTGTTAAACCTCTACCTTGATCGCATCGATCATTACAACCCGACCCTCAATGCGGTCATCGTCGATCTTCGCGACAGCGCGCGTGCCGAAGCGCGACGAATGGACTCAGAAAAGGCGCGCGGACACTCACGTGGCTCACTCCACGGCGTACCCATGACCATCAAGGAGTCCTACAACGTCGCGGGCACCGCAACCACCTGGGGGAACCCTGCGTGGAAAGTCAACGTGACACAGGAAGACGCGGAGGCCGTAAAGCGACTCAAAGGCATCGGTATTAACCTGCACGGCAAAACCAACGTGCCACTCGCCCTGGCAGATTTTCAGAGCTACAACGCCATCTACGGCACCACACACAATCCATACGACAGGACGCGCACCCCAGGTGGCTCGTCAGGCGGTTCTGCTGTGTCGCTTGCTGCAGGATTCACGGGCATCGAAGCGGGGTCGGATATCGGTGGGTCGATTCGCAATCCCGCGCACTTCTGCGGCGTGTTTGGCCACAAGCCGACGTGGAATCTGTGCTGGTCACGAGGTCACAGTGCCCCCGGAGATCATCGAACCGATACAGACATCGCCGTCATCGGACCTCTGGCACGCTCAGCGAAGGATCTAGAAATCGCGCTGCGTGCGATGGCAGTGCCCGACGCCATCGCCGCGAGGGGCTTCTCGCTCAACTTGCCGACCTTTGAGGGCCGGCAGCTTTCAGATCTGCGTGTTGCGGTGTGGGCCGACGATGAATTCTGTCCAGTAAGTCAGGACGTTCGCAAACGTGTGGAAGCCGTCGCTACTGCGCTTCGTGACAAAGGTGCACACGTCGACAGCTCGGCACGCCCTGCACTCTCCAGCGCACAGAGCCACGACATCTACCAACGATTGTTGCAGGCGACACTCGCTTCAGGCACACCCGACGCGGAGTTCGGAACGCTACTCAAACAGGCGGCGAAATATGCACCGGACGACAGGAGCGAGGCGGCTGCGGTGTTCCGCAACCAAACTACCCGCTTTCGGGATTGGGCAGGTGCCAACGAAGATCGGGAGCAATTCCGATGGCGTTGGCACGAGTTCTTCCAGAACTATGATATCGTGCTTGCGCCCGTGACGCCAACAGCCGCCTTCCCTCAGGATCACCGCAAGTTTTCCGAACGCATGCTGCGTGTGGACAACAGCGATATTCCTTACTTCCGCCAAGTGTTCTGGGCTGGGCTTTCCGGTGTGTCTTACCTGCCATCTACAGTGATACCAACAGGTTTGAATGGCGAGGGTCTGCCGATTGGCGTTCAGATCATCGGTCCTGAATACGGTGATCTCATCACCATCGGCATTGCCGAGAAACTCGAACAGGACGGGTTCCGTTTCACCCCTCCGCCAGCATTCGCGAACTGATATCGAAACGTGACGACCGCCATAGCCCACCCCAATATCGCGCTGATCAAGTATTGGGGTAAAGCGCCTGAGACAGGGAACGTGCCCGCCTCGCCTTCCTTGTCCATCACACTCGATGGACTCTCGACGACAACGACCGTTATGTCGGCGCAAGCAGATCAACTGCGCATCAATGGCGAGCTCAGCGACGACGTGAAGGTTCTTCGTTGGTTGGCATCGCTCCGAGAACATTTCTCCATTCCACCAATTCACATCGACACCGCCAACAACTTCCCTACGGGGGCCGGACTCGCTTCTTCAGCATCGGGATTTGCGGCGCTGATCGTCGCGATCAATGCACATTGCCAACTTGGGTTAGCCACTGAAAGTTGTAGCGGTTGGGCCCGACAAGGTTCGGGCTCGGCCGCTCGGTCATTGTTTGGAGGATTTGCAACGCTTAAGCCACCGAACTGGCAAGCGTCCCCACTTCTCGACGCCAAAGACTGGCCACTCAGCATCATCATTGCCATCACGGATACAGGACGAAAGGCTGTAAGCTCTTCCGCAGGTATGGAGCGATCGCGCAACACGTCGCCCTTTTATCCCGCGTGGATCGAACAGACCAAGACCATGTTCCATGCCGCCCTCGATGCTGTTCAGGCGCATGACTTTTCCGCACTGGCGACACTCGCCGAACGCAGCACGCTCAACATGCACGCTGTGATGTTGTCGAGCCAGCCAACATTGCTTTATTGGAATGGCACCAGCATTGCGCTCATGCAGCGCATTTCCGCACTTCGAGACAGCGGCGTACCCGTGTTCTTCACCATCGATGCGGGTCCTCAGATCAAAGCTGTCTGTCTACCGGAAGCTGCAGATATCGTCGCGAAATCACTCGGCGAAGTAGCGGGTGTTCGGCAACTCGTCAGGACAGGTCTCGGTGCCGGTGCCCGAGTTGTTGATGCCTGACATCGTAGAAACAACAGCACCAGGAAAGGTCGTTCTCTGGGGTGAATACGCCGTGCTCGCGGGTGTGCCTGCTGCAGTGATGGCGGTCGACCGATTCGCTACCTGCCGGATCACTTCGCACAAATCAGGGTTTCGCTTGCACGCTACGGGTTTCGAGATGAAACCCGTAGATACACCGGATCTTCGCGAGACATCCCTTCCAACCTCGGCTCGACTGTTTGCGGCAGCGGCCTCAGCGCTGATCTCCACACCGCGAGAAAACCTCAACATCGTCCTAGACACCTCAACGTTCCAAGGTGCCACTGGCAAACTCGGAATCGGCTCAAGTGCCGCCGCTTTGGTCGCTTGTTATGGGGCGCTTGCTGCGTGGTCTGGTGAAGAGGTTGATCTTGCGCGCGCGATAGCTGCTCATCGACACTTTCAAGGCAGCGGCAGCGGACTCGACGTTGCGGCAGCGATTCACGGTGGAACCATTCGTTTCAAGAGTGAACGCGCGCAGCCGCTCGAGTTACCGCTGTCGTTGCATATCCGCTTCGTTTTTAGCGGCGAAAGTGCTTCCACCGCGAAAAAACTCGGCAGCTTCAGCAGTTGGAGAGAGCGAGGCAATACGGTGCCACTCGACATGTTGGCGCTGGCTTGTCATGCACTTTTTGAACACGCCGATGACCCTGATGCGTGGCGACGCTATGTCGACGCCCTACGGCATCTCGATCTCTCCGCTAATCTCGGCATCTTCTCTACGGCACACAATGTCTTGAGTGAGCTGGCGGACGGTCACGGGCTACTGTACAAACCCTGCGGTGCCGGTGGTGGTGATGTGGGCATGGTCATCGGATTCGATCATGACGGCAGCCACCATCACATCGGAGCATTCGAAAGCGCCGCACAGCAACGTGGGTTTGTCCCCCTCGACCTGACAGGAACCGCTCATGGCCTCGAACGCCGGATCGGGTAACTCCCGCATCCCGAACTTCTTCAAGCTTTCTGTGAAGGAACGCATCGGGGCGCTCGCTGAACGAGATCTCATCTCCGCAGAAGAGGCGCGCAGGTTGCTCGCAGGCGCGAGTACTTTAAAGGTCACCACCGCGGATCGCATGATCGAAAACGTGGTCGGTGTGCATGGCCTGCCATTTGGCGTTGCGCTGAACTTTCTGATCAATGAACGTGACTATGTGATCCCACTGGTTGTGGAAGAACCGTCTATCGTTGCCGGGTTGTCAGGTGCAGCACGCATGGCCCGCGAGGGCGGCGGATTCCACTGCAATCATCCGGAACCTGTGCTTTCCGGTCAGATACAGATCATCGGTGTTGGTGACACGGGTACCGCTCGTAACACGCTACTCGAGGCGCAAGAACAAATTCTCGCTGAAGCCAACGCACTTATTCCGAATATGGTCCGCCGAGGGGGCGGCGCTCGCGAAATCACGATCGACGTCATGACTGCGCCCGAATCCGGCGGCGAAATGCTGGTGCTGTATCTGCATGTCGATACACGTGATGCGATGGGCGCGAACCTCGTCAACTCGATGTGTGAAGGCATTGCACCGTTGGTAGCTCGGCTAACAGGCGGACGCTCACATCTGCGCATCCTCTCGAACTTGAGCGACCGCTCCGTGGTGACTGCCACGGTCAACTTCCCGATACAGTCATTGGAAACACCAGGATTTTCCGGTGAACAGGTGCGTGACGGCATCATCCTCGCTAACGATCTCGCCCTGATGGATCCATATCGGGCCGCCACACACAACAAAGGCATCATGAACGGCGTGGATGCCGTGGCGATCGCCACCGGTAACGATTGGCGAGCGATTGAAGCTGCCGCCCACGCCTTCGCTGCACGGGATGGTCGATACCGGGCGCTGACCCGCTGGTACCGCGCAACAAACGGTGATCTCGCCGGTGAAATCCGCATCCCAATGAAAGTGGGTACGGTGGGCGGATCCCTCGAAACCAATCCCATGGTGCGCATCAGTCATCACCTGCTTGGTTCGCCTACAGCACCGGAACTCGCGGGCATCATGGGGGTTGTAGGCCTTGCCCAGAATTTCGCAGCGCTGCGTTCACTCAGCACGCGTGGCATTCAAGCGAATCACATGAAACTCCACGCACGCAGTGTCGCGAGTACCGCCGGCGTTCCTGATCACCTCTTTGACACCGTGGTCGACGCACTGGTGGCCAGCGGCGAAATCAAGGTGTGGAAAGCTGAAGCGCTGATGGCTGAGATGATCACTAAGTCGACATCAGCGAGACCCAGGATCTCCGCTTGCGGCAAAGTCATTCTGTTAGGTGAACATGCAGTGGTGTATGGGCAACCCGCCTTCGCTGCCCCACTTCCTATCGCTATCGAGGCGAGTGCAGAACGGGGCGGCGGCCAATCGCAGTTGATCATCGACGATTGGAACTACGCGCAAAATCTCGATGCCTCCACAGCCGGGTTCGGCGGCGCGCTGTTCCGCGTCATGCAGAAGATGAATCTGGACGGAGGCGCCGCAACCATTCGCCTTTTTCCACATGTGCCACCCGGCATGGGACTTGGCAGTTCCGCAGCCATGGCCGTTGCTGCACTACGCGCCATCAGTGAAGCGTGGGCGCTGGGTTTGGACAACGAGGCAATCAATACACTGGCGTTTGAACTCGAAACGGCCGCACACGGCTCTCCCTCGGGCGTCGACAACACCGTCGCGACCTGGGGGCGTGCACTTCGGTTCCAACGCGGCACAACGCCGCCGATGACCTTTATCGATTTCGACAAACCACTGCCGCTGGTCATCGGTTTATCGGGTGAACCTGGTAGTACGGCACAAACGGTTGCTGCCGTGCGAGCACGCCATGATCGTGATCCGGCAAGGCATCAACGCCTGTTCACTGAGATCGGTTCACTTACAGATGATGGTATCGCTGCAGCGAAATCCGGGGATCTGCGACAACTCGGCGAAATCTTCAACATCTGCCACGGCCTCTTGAACGCGCTCGGCCTTTCAACTCCGGCCCTGGAAACGTTGATCCACGTCGCCCGCCGCTATGGTGCAACAGGGGCAAAACTCACGGGCGGTGGTGGCGGCGGTGCAGTCGTTGCGATCGCCGAAGATCAAAGTCAGTTGGTCGACGCCATGCAAGACGCAGGCTATTCCGCCTTCGCCGTCACGATTCACTCCGCCGAATAACTCGGGCGTGATGCGATTAAGGCATGCCAGCGCGCCACATTTGGCGCGTCCGGTAGCGGCACAACCTTAACTCGCTTGGCAAAATCCCAGGCCACCACAAATGTGATGTCGGCAATGCTGAAGCGATCGCCGGCAAGGTATTCCGATTTCGACAGCTGAGTATCGAACATTTCAACAAAGTCACCGGCGACCTTCGCCGAAACTTCGCCCCACTCTTTCACACACGTTTCCCGATCTTTGAAGAAACCGGTGATATTACGAAAGGCCGAAGCGACGTTGGCCATGAAGTTGAGTTCGGCGCGTCGATTCCACATCTCGATGGTGGCGGCCTCAATACCCGGCTCTCCAAACAACTTAGGCTCAGGGCTGACCCAATCGAAGTAACGGCAGATCGCCACGGATTCAGCGAGAAAGGTGCCATCGTCGAGTTCTAGAACTGGTACACGCCCGGACGGGTTTTTGCCGAGGTAGGCGGCCTGACGGTTTTCCCCGCCACGGATGTCAACCGTTATCCGCTGACATTCAATCCCCTTTTCCGCCATGAAGATGTGGACTCGCTTGGCGTTGGGCGATGGCGATTCGTAAAGACGCATGAAAACTCCCCCTGTGAAACATCCAATGAACTGAATCGGTGCGATGAGTCGCTCGCTCCTCGAGATGAAGCTATTCGAGGCTGATGTGCGAAACGTCCGGAGCCGGCGGTGGTGGAGGTGACGGTTCGGACATCCGCACCCAGGGCTCTGCGACATCGAACTTCGGATCAGGAGTTCGCTTCGAAGCGACCGGTGCACTCGGCACACCGAGAATGGCGCCGGGTTCAGCAATTTCAAAGTCGATATCCAGCGCCAAAGGTTCTGCTTCGGAATCTCCGCCTTCACTCATGCGACTGCCCACTGGCAACACATCGAACGAGGGCGCGTCAATAAGTGAGGGATCGTAGGGCTCTTGAGGAGGGAGAAAAGCCAGCTGACGCGCTAAAGCCAAGTGCGAGGTATCGATGTTGCGCGCGACAAAAGGTGTTCGTTGGGCGGGCTCTAGCAAATCACTTCCCGGCGGCAGGATGTCCCAGCTGGAACTTGGGTCATTACGCGCTGCAGTCTCCGCCTGCGGGGACACGCTTTCGGCAATGGGAGCGACACGCAATCGTGCGCCTGCCTTTTTGAACACGGCCTGGAATTTGGCCGCCGTTTCCGCATCGACAGATTTACGGACCACAACGGGAGTGCCTGAAAACAGCGACTGCACAAGGGCATCGTCGAGTTTAAGCGCAAGGCCCAAGCGCTTACGCACCACCGCAGGATGCTGTCCTTCGATGACTTCGCCTTTGAAAATGAGCTGGTAGGTCGCCGTCACATCCCTTCCCGGTGATTACATTCCTCGAACGTCGCAGGTGTACACCTGCGGCCCTTCCCACCCGAGAGAAAGCCCTGAATAATCCCTTCAAACCACGAGGATACTGGGAGAAGCACCATGGGTACACCTGCACGCGTAGTTGTCCTTCCGCAAGCCACGTCACAACTCCGGGTCGAGGACCTGACACTGCCCGATCCTGGCCCCACACAGGTCGTCGTTAAACAGTTTGCTTCAGGCATCTGCCACTCCCAGCTTCACCAGATTCACCGCCCCAGAGCCAACAACGTCGTTCTCGGTCATGAATCCACCGGTGTGGTCGTGAAAAAAGGTTCACTGGTCACACACGTCCGCGAAGGCGACACCGTGATGGTCACTTGGGTGCCCCGCAACGCGCGAGGTCGCAAGAAAGTCCCGGTGCGCGCGGAAATCAAAGTATCCGACGGAACAGCTATTTCCGAGAACGTCTTCACATGGGCGGATCACACCATTGCCGATGAGCAATACGTGGTGAAGGTCGCAGAGTCCATTCGCAAGGATGTCACCTCCATCATCGGCTGCGCAGTGATGACCGGCGCCGGTGCCGTCATTAATACCGCCAACGTCAAGCCAGGGCAGAGTGTTGCGATCTTCGGTGTGGGCGGTGTGGGCCTCTCCGCCGTCGTCGGCGCCAAGGTTGCCGGTGCCAATCCCATCATCGCCGTGGATCTCTCTGATGAGAAGCTCGCCTTCGCCAAGAAATTCGGCGCAACCCATGGCATCAATGCGAGTCGTGAAGATCCCATCGCCGCCATTCACGCGCTGACGGGCAAGAAGGACAAATACACCATCCTGCACACGCCGGTAAGCGGTGTTGATTTCGCGTTTGATTGCATAGGTATTCGCAAGACGATGGAGCAGATCGTGCCCGCGTGCCGGTCGGGTCATTTCGGTGCTTGCGACGGTGGTACTGCCGTGCTGGTTGGTGTTCCGGGTACTCCCGTGGAACTCAACGCCATGGATATCCTCCTCCATGAAAAACACTTCATCGGCAGTCTCGGTGGTTCCTGCGCCCCGGATCGCGACTTCCCTAAATTCATCGACTGGTTTGAAAAAGGTACGCTCGATCTGGATGCCATGGTAACGGAGCGTTACCGCATCGACGATATCAACGCGGCCTGTCGTGCGCTGGATACGGGCAAGATCAGCGGCCGCGCCATCCTCGAATTCTGACGGTGTCGCATCTCACACAGCGGGTCACTAACGGCCCGCTTATCACCGCGTATCTTGAATGGGGTACTGGCGAACCGCTGCTGCTGCTACACGGTTACACCGGTTCAAAGCTCGACTTTCACGACCAACTGTCGTGCTTTGAGGGTTATCAGGCGATCGCGCCGGACCAGCGTGGTCATGGTGAAACCACCCATGCGGACGCGTATTCGTTTCCGCTGATGGTCGACGACTTGATTCGCTTCATCGACCTGCTGGGACTCAAGCGTGTACACCTGCTCGGACATTCGCTCGGCGGTATGGTGGCCATGCGCGCGGTGCTGAAAGCACCGGACCGATTTGCCTCGTTGATTCTGATGGATACCTCACCCTCGCCACTGTCGCTCACAACACCTGAAACACGAGAACGGATCGCAGAGGTAATGCGGACCAGTGGTGCCGGATTGTTGGTCACTGCCATGCGGGCGCAGAAACCTTCTCGTCGTGCACAGCGTGGCATTGATTTCCTGGGGGCGCAGGAACATTGGAGGCGCATCGAACTCAAACTCCAGCAGATGCACTGGCAGGCGTTTCTGGATCTGGGCAATGAACTCTTTGCTCATCAGAGTGTGCTCGACGCGCTGCACCAGATCTCCTGCCCGACCACGATCCTCGTGGGAGATGATGACCGCCCCTTCATCGAGCCGTCGGAGGCGATGGCCAAGGCTATACCTGGCGCAGCGCTCGTGATTCTTCCCGATGCGGAACATTGTCCGCAGTATGAAAATCCGGAGCACTGGAAAATCGCTGTACAGAATCATCTCTGCAAGGCGTCGAAGTCATGAAACACGAGAAAATCGCGTCCACCTTTCGTTACGAAGCAGGCACCCGGATCACCGAACTGCCAACCCGTCGGAAAGACCTCGAGCATCCCAAAGAACACCGCAAAAAAGGCGGTTGAACGCTTCGCCGAACTGCAAGACAAACTCTTCGCAGATGATCGTTACGCGCTGCTACTGATTTTTCAGGGCATGGATGCAGCGGGTAAAGACAGCACCATCAAGAAGGTCACAACGGGTGTGAATCCAGCAGGATTTGAAACCCGTAGCTTCAAAGCACCCACTTACGAACACAACGATCACAACTTCTTGTGGCGGCATTGGCAGGCCATGCCGGCCCGTGGGCATATCGGCATCTTCAATCGCTCCTACTACGAAGAAGTGCTGGTGGTACGCCTGCACCCCGAGATCATTCAGGGGCAACAGCTCGCCAACAAGAACATCAACGACGCGTTTTGGGAGCAACGTTTCCGGGATTTTCGCAGCATGGAGGAACATCTCGCTGCCAACGGTGTGGTCGTAGTGAAGTTCTTTCTCAATGTCTCCAAAGAAGAACAACGCGAACGCTTGCTGGCGCGACTCGAAGAGAGTGAAAAACACTGGAAGTTCAATCCACGGGATGTCGATGAACGGGAACACTGGGACGAGTACCAGACCGCGTACCAGGACGCGATCGCTAACACCGATGCAGATCACGCACCCTGGTATGTGATTCCGGCCGATGACAAACCCACGATGCCGGCCATTGTGGCGAGCATCATAGTTCACACCCTGGAGGCGTTGCCTCTCGCCTACCCTGCTCCACAGGAAGCGGATATGGCGCTCTTTGAAAAAGCCCGCATCCTGCTTGAGGCGGACGGCGACGATTCAGATCGGTAAGCGAGTGACGCAGCCGTCGTTATTTGACTTGCCAGCGATCCTCGGCAACGAGAACAGAACGCGGGCCATCACCATCGAGCCACTTTTTTGCCGACTTGTTCTTCAGCAACCATGCGTCCCAGAACGCGGTCGACAAAGCAAGTATCGCGGGATGGTGAGCGGGATTGCGCGACTTGGCATCACCCGGCAGTGCTCTGTCAGTGAACACCGAATGCTCCGCACCATCGAGCACCAGTTCGTACTTGGAACCCGTCGGAAGTGCCAGAAACACTGCAAGACGAGACGCCATGTCCTGATTGCCGATGGGCGCAGTGTCGTGAGTGCCAGTCATCAGGAGCCACGGAATCTGGACGTTAGAAAACGCTTTCTGCGCCAGTAACTGGCGTGGTGTAGACGGGCTCATGATCACTGCCGCGTCGATTCGTTTGTCAGTGAACGGTTGGCGACCACCCGCACCACTCTGACCGCTAACCGCCTGGGTGGTCACGGCGCCGAAGGAGTGTCCGGACATACCGATGGCTTCGAGATCAAGGCGTCCTTCCAACACATGACCTTTCTGTTCGTTCCAGCGACCGAGTTGATCAAGAACTGCTGGAACATCAAGGACGCGCTGTATGTAAGCATCGAAGGATGCCGCTTTCTGCAACGCCTGCATACGTTCCGCCGGAGGAACGCCTTTCCACACCGACTCATCACTGCCAGGATGCTGGAGAAACACCACTACATATTCCCTCGCCGACCAATAACGGCCGAGATAGGAACTGCCCTCCCGTGACCCACCCAGCCCATGGCTGAACAACACCACAGCGTGTCGGTCTACTTGGGCTGGCAGGTAGATTCGAAGAGGAATGATTCGGTTGCGGGTGTTGTCGATAACCTCAACGTCACTAACCTCTGCGACATGTTTTGGATCGATGGACCGCGGATCGTAACTGTCTGCAATCGCCATCGCAGGCACTGCAGTGCAACAGATAGAGAGCAAAAAAACATAACTCTTCAACATGGAAAGACTCCTGAATTCTTACCTTCGATCTGACGAGGACGGACTATGCGACCCATTCTTCGGCAATCGAAAGAAAGGCACGACCTTCTTCAATCTCGCCGAGTTGCAGCAAGTACAGGCCGGTGGTCTCCCGTTCAATAAAACCTCACTGCCAAATAGCTTCTTCGTCAAGACCGGTCGCCTCCGCCAATCGTCGGCAGCGTGCTCGACCTTCAGTGAGAGGATGACCGCCACGCAAGTCGGCGTGGAAATCACGTATGATCAAGCCGAGGTCGTATTCAGATTGCATGAAGTAACCATCGGGATCGACCAGCTTAAATCGTCCATGGGCTCTCAGGTCTTCGAGCGTGTTGAACGAATGCACATCGCCGTGAACCAGGAGTGATGCTCTTGCTGACCATGCTGCTTCACGCTTCAGGGTGAGGGTGATCGCCTGAGAATTGAGTGCTTCGCTAACCGCACTCGGGTCTTTCGCCGTGGCGGATTCGATGAACTCACGCAGCCACCGCGCTTTGCCCGCACCAGTCGTGAATCCGGCATCAGGTCCGATGTTGATCCATGCCGACTGCGCTGTTACACACAGTCGTTCGATTTGTTCGCGCTCGCTAACACCAGTTTCACCGAGCGGCCGACCGAGGCGCTCAACCAGTATGGCGTTCAGCGCTTCATCATGCGCGAAGAGCTCTGCATACCCTTGCCCTTGCGCCAGCCCCAACACTTTCGCTTCGTGTTTGAGTCCAACATCTTGTGGCAGGCTAATCTTTAGCACCGCGTCACGGCCTTCGATCTGTGCCTCGAGGACCAGCGCCTCCGATCCGCCGCTGAGCAGCGTGCCTGTCGACATGGCCCAACGACATTCCAGCGTGCGCACGTGATCCAGCAAGCCTTCCAGCCACGCCTTGCCGATTTCGCCCAAGGCATCGGCCTTGGTGCGTACCAGCTCAGGCAATTTGCTGAGATCGAGCGGCTTCATCGCCTGACTATTTGATTTTGACGCCGAAGACGAGCAAGACGTTACCAGGCATGTGGCCAGCAAAGTTGTAGCCGGAATTGACGAAGAGCTCACCGCGGCTCGGCAACGGCGCCGTCGCTCCGTCCATCGAACCCCCGTGTGCCGTTGAACCGTCCACAGTGGTCACGGGTGCGCTCGTGTCGATCTTACGCAGCATCGTACCGGTCTTCGCATCATGAATACGAAGATAACCATCCAATGCACCCGCAAAGACGAGTTCAGGTGTTGCCGTGATCGCAGCGCCGATGCCCGGGGCACAGAACTCTCGACCTGCACACTCATCAGCCATCGGTTGTCGCCAAAGAACATCACCTGTCGCAAGATCCAGCGCGTAAAGTCCTGGGCTGCCCTTCTTCTTGTGCTTGCGCCCATCGGGCGCATCTGAGATCGGAACAAACACCCGGTCACCCGTCGCCGCGATGCCGAAGTGAACCCCACCATGCAAGCCACCACGACCCAGTTTGGTTTTCCAAACGAGTTTTCCTGTGTCCGCATCCACGGCATGAACGACACCCGCCTTCTGCGGACCGAGCACGAAGTCGCGACCACTGCTATGGCGCGCCAACACCATAGCCGCGCCGAAATCGAAATCGGGGCCATTCTCCTTGGGGCAATTCGCGCCGTTGGCCGGTGCACACGCCGCATTCCATGCATCGTGTCGTGTGGCCTGATACACCCAACGAATGGCTCCAGTGGTGATGTCCATGGCAAAAATGGAATCGCTGGTTTTAGTTGCCGGTGAGGAGTAATTCTCTCCAGTGCCGACATACAACACACCACGTTGTTCATCGATGGCCGGGCTGTTCCAGATCGGCGCACCGGAAGGACCCATCGCGTCGGCACCCGCTCGATTCGCGCCTTGCTTGCTCGCAGGCTCCGGAATCGTAAAGGTCTGCCAGAGTTTTTCTCCTGTCGCCGCATCCAGCGTCACAACAGATCCACGGAACGTGCAGCAGGCATAACGGTCATTCAACGCGGACAGAACTTCAAGAGAAGATACCGGGACGTGCAAGCGCCCTTGATACAAGGTCGGTGTTCCCGTAATCGTGGAGCCGGGATGATCATCAGGATGCACGCGCCACTTAAGTTTGCCGGTGAACGCTTCAATGGCGTAGACATTGCCGAGCAGATCACCAAAGTACAGGAGCGTGGCCTCTTCCGGTTTCACGGGGGATGACATGACGATCCCGGTACGCACCTCGGTAGACGCCACATAAGTCCACTTCACACAGCCGGTTTCACGATCCAGCGCATACACCGTACCATCCTGGCTGCCCATAAAAACCGCGCCCGCTGCGAGGAGCGGGTGAGAGCGTGCACGTTGGGCATTTGGGTAGGCAAATGCCCATTTCAGTTGCAGACGATCCACATCCGTGGCACCAAAAGCCGCATGTTCCGTGGACACGTCGCGTTTGTTGTCGTAACCGAGTCCCCAGTTCGGAAACTCCGGCGGCTCCTTCGCTGCAAAACCCGTTCGATCATCACCACACATCTTGAGCTTAGGTGTGATGGCGTCGTCCGTGAGCACGACGTTCGTAAGGTATTCGGCGACCTGGCGTTTCTCAACGTCCGAAAGCACAGATGCTTGAGGCTGCATAACGCCGGACACCAGCGTGCGATAAATCGATCCCGGGGTAAGGAACTGCAACATGCGTGGGTTCGGCGCACGCGCGACGCCCTCGCTATGACACGACGCGCAATGTTTTGCGTAGAGCGGAGCACCGGATGCCTTGGCGTTAAAGCCACGCAATCCCAACTCAGATACTTGGACATCCGAGTCTCCACCTGCCGTCGCGCCAACGGCGAACGGCGTTGAAAATCCAACGAACAACAGTACGATCAATCGTCGAAACAATTCAGCCTTCCTCAATTGCAACGATGCGCGTCTGCGCCAGAATTTCACCCAAGAGATTGATACACCGCGTGCGTGATCCCGAAACCCCGTGGGTCACCCATGAGCCCACTCTCCATGCGGTTCATCACGTACGATACACAGACTCGAGCGTCCTGATCGACCACCACAGTCGATCCACCCCAGCCGCCCCAGTAGGCGATGTGGGTGTTAGGTCCCATAGGCATACTCGATTCACTGATCCCATAGCCCATACCAAAGAGAATCGGTAACCCGAGCACGAGATCTTCCGTATGCGTCTGCTTGTCAAAGATACGACGCGCTCCCGCTTCGCTCAGCAGACGTTTGCCGAAAGCAACACCGCCATTGGCCATTGCAGATTGGGCACGCACGATGGAGCGTGCGTTGCCGTGACCATTGGCAGCTGGAATTTCTGCCATTCGCCAACCGCGTGTTTTCGCAGCAGCTGCATCGATTTTGGGGTTCGCAAATGAACGCGCCGCCACTGAATCCGAGGCAACCTGACCCACGGGTTGAACTTCCGGTGGTATGAGTTCAGCGATACGCCCGAACTCGCTTTCCGGTGTGCCAATGAAAAAATCAGCGCCCATCGGAACCGCGATCTCATCGCGGAAAAACGTACCGATGGACTTATTCGTAACGCGCCGCACCACTTCACCAATGAGGTGTCCTTGGGTAAGCGCGTGATAGCCACTTTGGGTACCCGGCTCCCACCACGGCTTCTGTCGCGCCAGGGCACTGACAACGTTTTCCCACACGTAGAATTCTTCATCGCTCAGCACTTCATCCATTCCGGAGAGCCCGGCGCTATGACTCAAGAAGTGCCGTACTTCAATCTTGTCTTTGCCGTTCTGTGCGAATTCTGGCCAGTACCGTGCCACCGGTGCATAGAGATCCACCGCACCTCGATCAGCAAGCAAAAGAAGACACATGGCCGCCATTGTCTTGGTGGATGAATACACGTTCACAATCGTGTTTTCTTCCCACGGTAACGTCTTGGCCGCGTCACGATGGCCGCCCCAAAGATCGACCACAAGCTCACCTTCAAGACTTACAGCGACACTCGCGCCAACATCGCCGTGCGATGCAAAGTTCTTTTTGAATGCCTCGCGGACTACTGCAAAACGATCATCGCAGCGCCCGTGAATCTCAGTCATTGAGTGAAGCTCCATGAAATGGTTTTCAATCCAAACACCGCCACTGCAGCAGGGTGTAGGCCGGTTGACTGTCCGGGTGGTGCTCAAACACACCCCGCACACGCGCGCCAATTTGGATGGTCTGCTTCGGGTCACCGAGCAGATTGCCGACAAGGCGGACGTTGCCTGCCTGCGGCAGTTCAACCAGCACCACGATGTACGGGCCGCCTTGCGCCTTGAGTGCCGGATGCACCGGATGCCACACCCGTTCATGGCTGTAGATGACGCCTTCCGGCACCACTTCTTCAAAACACAGGTCGTCACCGAGGCAATGGTGGCAGATGTACTCCGGACCCCACTGCCAGCCACGACAGGCGTTACAACGTTGCAGCAGAAGCTGATTGTTGGCGAGGCCTTCCCAGAACGGCTTATCTCGACCATCGGGTGATGCCACCGGGATCGGCAAACCGGAGACGAGATAACCACTCATAACGTCGCCTCCGATCCGAAGATGCAGGAGCTCACTGGAGTCACCATCGGGCCTGAAATCACCATAGAGACATCTGCGTTCGCCACTTGGCTCGTCGACTGACCACGTATCTGCCGCACGGCTTCGAGATTGAGCCCGAGGCCATGCATATAACACTCCGCCAAGTTGCCACCGCTGGTGTTGAGTGGCAGGTCTCCACCTGTGGCGAGGAAACGTTCTTTCACAAAGAACTCATTACAGGCTTCCGGAGCACAGAAACCATGTTCCACCATGGCCATCATGACGCCGCCGGTGAAGTTCTCGTAACTCTGCAGCACATCCACGTCCGAAGGTTTCACCTTGGCCATGTCATACAACCGCGGCGCTACGGTTTTGAAACTCGAAGAGGCATAGTCCGGCGTGTTGTGCACATCCGCGCCTGCACGGTACTGAGAGCCAGCAACCGCGCCGAGCACGTAACAGGAATTGTGCGGAAAATCCTTCGCGCGTTCTGCAGATACCAGCACCATCGCTGCTGCGCCGTCATTTTCAAGACAACAATCGAAGAGGTGGAAAGGCTCTACGATCCAGCGCGATGCATCGTAAGCGTCTTCATCAAGGGGACGCCCATACATCACAGCTCGCGGGTTGTTCTGAGCATGGTGGTACGACGCCAACGCAATCGACCGAAGCGCGTGTTGATGCACACCATAGTCGTGCATGAATCGGGTGACCTTCATTGCAAACATCTGCGCAGGAGACATAAGGCCATACGGAACTGTATGTGCGCCTGGTCCAGAAATCACATTGCTCCGTGGACCTTGACCAAACCGTCCGAACTGGCCTTGAGCGAGTGCTCGAAACACTACGACACAGTCTGCTACGCCACCAACTATCGCCGTAGCAGCATTCGCGAGCGCACCGGAACCACCACCACCACCACCACCCCATTGCATCGTCGCAAACTTGAGTTCATGACAACCTAGCGCGGCGGCGATGCGCGAAGGTTCACTCCGGTCGTTGCTGTAGGAAGAAAATCCGTCGATATCTTGTGGTGATATCCCGGCGTCCGCACATGCGTTGAGGATCGCGTTCAGTGCCAGTTTAAATTCCGGATCGGGACTGCCACCCCGTTTGTAATAGGCCGTCTCGCCTACACCCACAACGGCGACCTGACCACGCAGGCTGCGGGACATATTCGCTTCTCCCCATTCTTCTTTGGCTTGGACGATAGCGCCTGCTACGGCAGGACACAATGGACCGGAATTAGAGCACTTGGTAAAACAACATGTAGATAGGAAGCGACGTTCGATTGAGGTTTAATCTCGCCCTTGGGTGATAGGGACCACCGTGGATTCCATAACAAAACAAAAACGTCTGGCACTGCTGGGATTTGCAGTGCTTTTCGTGCTTGCCGCGCTCGGTGCAACACGACTTAAAGTCACTGACGACGCTTCCGAGGCGATGCTTCCGGCCGACCCGGAAACGGTTGCTCGTTATTCCGACTACCTCGCGAGATTTCCCAACGACCAGGGCGCCCTGGTGGTCTTCGAAGACCTGTTTTGCTCGGAAGCAGGTTGGGATCTGATCAAAAAAACCGAAGCTGCATTCGCTGAACACCCCGTGATTGATCGCACGCTTTCACTCGCTTCGATGTCCACCCGCTATGTAATTGGCAGCGGCGACACCGTTGATCTCAGTCGGTTCCGCGACGCTGAATTCAGTTCGCCCGCCGATCGTTGCGTGGCCGCTACGAACTATGCGCCTTATCGCAATGTGCTCGTCTCACCGGACGGAAAAGCTGCTGCCCTGTTCCTTATTGCCGCTCCTGGGCAGAACGCCACCACCTTCAGCGATTTACTGGTGGACATCTACAAGCCTCTCGCCGCGGAAGCCAACGCGGCCGGTGGTCGTATGGTTATCACCGGTGAAGCCATCGTCAGCGCCGAGCTTTCGCGGGTTGTCGCACGGGACTCCAGCCTGGTTGCTGCAATTCTCGTGGCCATGTTGATCTTTGTGTACGCGATCACCCGTTCTTCCACGTCGACCCTCGTGGCACTCGGCCTTTCGATTTTCGTAGTCGGATTCTCCTACGGTTTCATGGGCTGGATCGGGATGGCACTGACTCCGGCGACCTCACTGGTTATTTTTCTTCTCGTTCCTCTGACCGGCACTTTCGTCATTAACGCACATGGATATGTGCGCGACAGGCCGAACGCAAGCTCATCCCGGATGAGGCCTGGATG
Source organism: Gammaproteobacteria bacterium (assembly GCA_005799745.1). GTDB lineage: Bacteria > Pseudomonadota > Gammaproteobacteria > Pseudomonadales > Azotimanducaceae > SYFY01. The sequence continues at coordinate 29,465 of SYFY01000203.1, read as the reverse complement.
CCCTGCATATTTGCGGGGTTGACCACCGCAGTGGGGTTTGCCTGTACTGGCATGACGCCAGCGCCCGACGTGCAAGCTCTGGCGATCATGGGCGTTGTAGGTATCTGTGCAGCAACGGTGGGCGTTTTCCTCTTCGCTTTCCCGGTTCTGTACGGCGCAAAAAACCTACGTTTCACCGTGCAGTTCACCGTGCCGCGCTGGCCGCTGATTCATAGTGCTGCGGGTATCGGCTTGTTGATCTTCTTTGTGCTCGGCATCGTTTACGGTAGGTCGAGGCTGAAGGTTGACTACAGTCCCACCGACTATCTGCCGATGTCGAATTCGTATCGGGCAGACTATGAGACTGCGGGTCAGTGGTTTAGCCGAATGAACCTGCCTCTCATGGTGGAAGTGGAAAGTGCCGAGGATCCTGAAACCTGGATCAAGCTGAAGCCGCTCATCGACACGATGTACGAGAAGTACCCCAGTGGCTTTCAGGCGGTGTGGTTCTACGATCAGATCGTGCAACTAAACCGAGCTGTAAGCGGAAATCCGGAGGCAGGATTTCCTGAAGACGAAGAGACACTCGCGCAGCTCTTCATCTGGTTCGATCCGGAAGACCTTGAGCTTTACATGGACGAAGATCGTTCACGGATCCTGGTGAATTTCCAGATTCCCTAGATTGGCTCCGGCGGTTACCACGAGATGAAAGTCATCGTCGAGCAATACCTCGCGGAAAACGATATCAACGGCTACTACGTCGGTCGGGTAGCCAGCTTTTTCGAAACGGGCCGTCGCATCGGTTCAGACAACCTCAAAGGACTCGCCGTCAGCACAGCATTGGTCTTCGCAATGCTCTTGGTGATTTTCAGGTCCGTACCCTATGCGGTGATCGGGATCATCGTGAACGCTATCCCGGTATTGGCCGGCCTCGCGCTGCTCGGCGCTGCAGGAGTGGCCATCGACATGGGCAGCTCGCTCGTCGCAGCCATGGCGTTCGGTATTGTGCTCGACGATACGACGCACCTCGTGGTTCGGCTCCGACAATTGCAGCGAAGTGGTTACGACCCAGCGACGGCCATGTTGCGAACGGTCAGAGAGTTAATTGCGCCCGTGATGACGACGACGCTGGCGGTCTGCCTCGGCTTTGTGGTGTTGTTCTTCGCGGAAATGCAGCCGTTCCACGACTTTGCAATGCTGATGATCACGACGATGTTCATCGCGCTCATTGCGGACGTCGTATTGTTGCCAGCGCTCGTGCGTCAGTTTGTTTCTGACCGGCCTGGGTCGTTGTTACAAAATCGGGCTTCCTGGAAGGATTGAGTTGTAGGAGCGGCCTCCAAGCCGCTCCTACAAGAGCTCCTTAGTTCGACTGCAACATGGCCCGCGGACGGAGATTCGTGAGCTCAACGATCTTCTTGTAGTTGTCGGCAATGTCTTCAACCGTCGCATCCACGCCGATATTCACGCCTTCATTCTCGACGATGATGGCCGTAGAGAACCGTCCACCTTGTGCCTGAATGATGACGCCGTTAGGCGCATCCTCCGTGCACAGATAAACCACTGCAGGTGTGACGAGCTCGGGTCCGAGCTTCTTGAGTACGGCTTCCGGCATCAGGTTTTCCGTCATGCGCGTGGCGGCCACTGGGGCAATCGTGTTCACGCGAATGTTGTACTTCGCGCCTTCAATCTTGAGCGTATTCATCAACCCAACCTGTGCAAGCTTTGCGGCGCCATAGTTGGCTTGACCGAAGTTGCCATACAGACCCGTGGGAGAAGTGGTCATGACGATGCGACCGTAGTTCTGGGTTCGCATGATTTCCCAAACCTCGCGGGTCACCATGGCAGCGCCAGTGAGGTGGACGTTCATCACCATGTTGAAATCCGTCATGTCCATTTTGTGGAATGACTTGTCACGCAGAATGCCAGCGTTGTTGATCAGGATGTCGACGCGGCCCCACACGTTCATCGCATCATCAACCATGCTCTTGGCACCTTTGGCATCGGATACAGAGCCACCGTTGGCAAGCGCTTCACCACCTGCTGCCTTGATCTCTGCAACCACCGCATGAGCGGCTTGTGATGAGCCACCAGAGCCGTCCATCGCGCCGCCTAAGTCATTCACCAGGACTTTGCAGCCACGCTTGGCCAGTTCGAGAGCGTGACAGCGACCAAGGCCACCTCCAGCGCCGGTGATGATCGCTACTTTGCCTTCGAAGGAATAAGTCATGTGCTGTTACCTCAGTCTGTCAGATGAATCTGGATTATCTCTGTCATGGGCGGATTCCGAAACGGACCGGACCTTTCAGGGTTTCCAGCAAGGGTTGAATCCACTCGATCCAACGGCACAGGTAAGGCCGCGTCTCTCGTGGGTCGATCATTTCATGGACGGAGAACGATTCCGCGCGCGCATACGGATTCCGCCTAGCGCGGAGCATGTCCTCAAGTTCTTTACGTTTCGCCTCAGGGTCCGGTGCGGCTGCAATTTCCTTTTGGAAGGCGACGGCCACACCACCTTCGAGGGGTAACGCGCCACTTTCAACGGAAGGCCAAGCGAGCACATAGGCATCCGGCGCGTAGTGTGCCGCAGTGGCGACACCAAAACCTTTATGGACTTGTATCACTGCCCACGGCACCACCGATTGAACCGCTGCCGAAACCGCCGCCATGCCGAAGCGAATCGTCCCGGCCTTTTCAGCCTCTGGGCCAATCATGAAGCCAGGTTGGTCGACGAAGTTGACGATGGGCAGATGGAAGAGATCACACAACTCCACAAACCGCCGGTACTTCTGCGCCGCCTGCGCCGTCATCGAACCCGCGTAGATCTTGTTGTTGTTGATCATCACGCCTACCGATTGTCCCGACAATCGCGCAAGTGCACAGATCTGGCCTTTGCCAAAGGAAGCACCGAGTTCAAACACGGAGCCCGCATCCATCACCATGTCGAGGATGAGGCGCGCGTTGAACGCCTTGTTACTCTCACGGGGAACGATGCGAATGAGTTCGTCTTCCATGCGTTCCACTGGATCGGTGCATGAATGGCGAGGCGCGCGTTCATTCACATGCGCAGGCAGATAGGAGAGGAATCGTCGGATCTGCCGGAATGCGTCAAGTTCATCGTCTGCAAGGTTATCGACCACACCGCTCTTCGCGTGGATCGCCGCACCGCCTAGCTGAGCTTTGGTGAGCTTGGTACCGAGCGCGCGCTCAACCAGCGCCGGTCCACCCGTCATCACCTGCGCGGTTTCTTTAGTCATCACCGAGAAGTGTGATGCGACCAATCTCCCCGCTGGAAACCCTGCAACGGCTCCCAACGCTGCTGAGACCACCGGTACCTGGCCCATAGCATCAGCAATGATGCGAAATCTCGGTTCGTTAAAAACCGGATCTCCCCAGCTCGTGCCGGGTTTGCCGCTGCCTTTGACACTGCCACCACCGCCTTCAAGCAGCCGCACGAGCGGCACTTTGTAGTGACACGCCATGTTCTCCGCATAAACACTCTTGCGCAGACCCGTAGGATTAGGTGAGCCCCCTTTCAGCGTGAAATCTTCACCACCGACGGCAATTCGACGGCCATCGATCTTGCCGAAGCCAAGCACGTAGTTCGCGGGAACGAATTCGCGAATTCGCCCCTCATCGTCGTAGTCAGGAACTGCAGTCGCGAGGCCTTGTTCTTCGAACGATCCAGGATCGAGCAAGGCATCGATTCGTTCCCGAATCGTGAGTCGGCCCTGCGAGTGCTGCTTGCTGATGCCACTCTCGCCACCTTGGACTTGGGCGAGTTCACGCCGACGACGAATCTCGTCGGCTTCGGACTCCCAACTCATGCCTTACGGACCAACCGCCCTATGCGGGGTCTTTGAAGTTTGGCGCGCGTTTCTCGAAGTTGGCTTTCACGGCTTCTGCCTGGTTGGAAGAACCAATGAGCTCCATCTGCAGTTTCGCTTCGAGTTCAAGACCTTCACGTGGTTCGGCACGCCAGCTCTTCTCAAAGAGCTCCTTGCCGCGACGAATGGCATCCGGGTTCTTGCCCGCGACTTCCCGAGCGATCGACAGCGCACGCTGTAGCGGATTGGAATCGACGTAAGTGACGAGTCCAAGCTCCTTCGCTTCGGTACCGGAGAGAATACGGCCCGTGAAGGTGAGTTCCTTGGCCACATCCATCGGCACAACATCCCGAAGCGACTGCGTGATGCCCATATCGGGGATCAGTCCCCACTTGATCTCCATCACTGACATCTTGGCGTCCGGTGCCGCGATACGAATATCGGAACCAAGGGCGATCTGCATACCACCACCATAGGCGACCCCGTGAATCGCACAGATCACAGGCACCGGAATCTTGCGCCAGATAAACGCCGGTCGCTGTGCATGATTCTCCGGTCGTTCCATGTCGCGGCGGAGCAGATTTGGTGTGCCGCCACCGCTATCACCACCACTGCCTTTACCAAGACCCTGCATGCTCGTCATGTCGAGGCCTGCACAGAATCCTGGACCATTACCGGAGATCACTACTGCTCGAACATCTTTGGCGTTCTGCAGTTTTTCCCCTGCAGCGATGATCGCGGAGAACATCTCGGGGCTGAGTGCGTTGTATTTGTCAGCGCGATTGAGGCGCACATCGGCAACACCGTTTTCAACAGCTATAGTAACTAACTCAGTCATGATCTCTGATCTCCAGAAGTTTCAGCAGGCTACTCGCTTAAGCGAGCTACCCGGCTGCAGCGGGTTACCGGCGGGCCGGGCGCGTACCTTAACACAGGCTCTCGAACACGGGTTTTGTCGGGCGATTCGGAGAACGTTAGCTCCGCACGATCACCAACACCTGCTCTTCCGCCACTTGGTCTTCGGGTTTCACGAGGATTTCCTCAACTACCCCGTTCACCGGACTTTCTACAGGGATCTCCATTTTCATGGATTCCAGGATGATGAGTACGTCCCCTTTGGCAACCGTTGCTCCCACGACCACCTCGACTTTCCACACCGACCCCGCGACTTCGCTTTCAACTTCATGTCGTGCCATCTGAATTGCTCCGAAATCGAATCAGCCGCCTTGGATCGCAGCCATCTGCGACTGGAATTGACCCAGATCAAAGTAGTCGCGCCACGCGGTGATGCCATTAGGACCTACTTCAAAAACGCCCATGACGGCAATGGAGAGCCACTTGCCGCCCATGTTGAAACGGTCGATTCGCTCATTCATCACGACGTTGCCATTGGTCACACTGCGCAACACTTCGAATTTCACTTCCGATGCCATGCCCATGAACGGAGCGAGCGAGGCCTTGATGGCATCAACCCCGGTTACTGGTTCCATCGGAATGTTGTGGTAGAGGGCGTTGGGCGCGAAACAACCCGCGATGCCATCGACGTCCCGGTTGTCGAACGCGGCCATTAATCGGTTGACGGTATCTGCTGCTTGCATGTGAGTGACCTCTCCTCCAGTTAACTGATGAATAAAATGACGATATTCGCGCCAGACGATGATCGCATGACGGCCTCTCTTTGTGCCCGCGTCGTCGCAATGTTCCAGCGCGACAATCAGCCCCGAGATGTGTGGTTCGTGGAAGCTCACCGTGAAAAGATCGACACGTGGGTCCTGGACCGCATCGGTTGGTCGCTCCCAGGGCTTTCCACGAAGACAGTCCGTCAGCGCTTCTCGTACTGCTGGGTTCGTTACTCGTCGAGCGGACCAATCAATCAATTCACGCGAGCAGACATCTGCTCGCGCAGCGATCGATTTATAGGTCGTCCAATCCACACCAGAGACTCAGTACTTCGAGAGATCAAGCGCGGCGCCGGTCAATCGTTCATGAGCTTCGAGATAACGCGCCAAGGTTCGCTCAATCACGTCTTCGGGCAGACGCGGTCCTGGTGGCGTCTTGTCCCACCGGCCGGCTTTCACCAGTGTTTCGAGGTAGTTGCGCACAATCTGTTTATCGAAGCTTCGCTGCTCGCGACCCAGCTCCCAATCATCCGCTGGCCAGAAGCGCGAACTGTCAGGCGTAAAAATCTCATCGACCAGAATCGGTGTCGTCGCGCCGGGCAATAAACCAAATTCAAACTTGGTATCGGCAAGCAGGATTCCACGCGATGCAGCGTAGTCACGCGCACGCGCATAGAGGTCAAGTGTCGTTTTACGCATGAAGCGCATGTGTGATTCACCGATCACCGCGACAGCTTCTTCAAAGCTGATGTTCTGGTCGTGGCCACTCGCAGCCTTGGTTGCCGGTGTAAAGATCGGCTCCGCCAGACGATCGCTGTTGCGAAGCCCGGTCGGCAGTATCTGGCCACACACGGAGCCACTCGATTGATAGTCGACCCATCCGCTGCCCGTGATGTAACCCCGGGCGATACACTCTATCGGCAGGATTTCCGCCTTGCGGCACAACATGATGCGCCCATCCAAAACATGGCGAGCCGCATCGGTCAAACCGGGCACATCCATTACATCCATGGAGATGAGATGGTTTGGAATCACGTCTTTGAATTTGTCGAACCAGAAGCGCGAAAGTTGCGTCAGCACGATGCCTTTTCCAGGCAAGCCATTGGCCATCACCACATCAAAGGCACTGATGCGGTCCGTAGCAACGATCAATACTGCATGGCTGCCATCGGCCATAGGTACATCGTAGAGGTCGCGCACTTTGCCACTGCGGCGATTGGGCAGATCAAGTTCAGTACGGAGCAACGCTTCTTTCATGAGAGAAACTCTGTAAATCCGTCAGGACGTACTACCGCCATCGGCGAGGTAGACGCTACCTGTCACCCAACTTGAATCATCACTGGCGAGAAACAACATGACCTGGGCAATTTCTTCCGGCATGCCATAACGGCCGAGCGGGATACGGCTCGCCATACCCTGTTTGGCGACATCGGCATGACCGGGCATAAAGCCTTCTTCGAGGCTGCGCATCATTCGGGTTTCCACCGGCGATGGGTTTACCGTGTTAACACGGATCTTATGGGGCGCGCCTTCTTTGGAAGCCGAACGCATCATGCCGATCACAGCATGTTTACTGGTGACATAAGGTGCGACACCTGGGCTGCCTTGAACACCCGCGACTGACGACGTGATGACGATGGAACCACCCCCTCGTTCGCGCATGGCGGGCATGGATGACTTGAGGCCAAGAAAAACACCTTTCACGTTAACCGCGATCACCTGATCGAACCGCGCTTCGTCGTATTCTTCGATGGGCTTCACATCACCTTCAATGCCGGCATTCGCGAGAAAAACGTCAACACCACCAAACTTCTCTTTGGCTGCGGCGACCATGCCATCGTTGTCTTTCGCCTTGGTCACATCCCCCACATACCAATGGACCCGATTGCTGCCAATCTCGGATACCGCCGCTTTGAGGGCATCTTCTGAAAGATCTACGAGCAACACATTGGCCCCTTCTTTCGCAAAGAGTGCACCGGCTGCTTTGCCAATGCCACCGGCACCACCGGTGATGATGGCGGTTTTGCCTTCGAGTCTGCCCATACGTACCCCGCTGAATATGATCGTTAGTCGATTAGATTTTGGCGATAGCCGCGTAGGCATCACTCAAATCGTTGATGAGATCATCCGGCTCTTCGATACCTACGGAAATTCGAATGAGTGAATTATCAATGCCCATGCTCGCGCGACGTTCCGGCCCCATCTCAAAATAGATTGTATGCGCCACCGGAATGGCGAGTGTTCGGTTATCGCCGAGATTGCTCGATTTGATGATCACCTTGAGTGCATTCAGGAACGCCCAGAGATCCACTTCATGGGAGAGTTCAAAACCGAAAAGCGCACCGGGATGGCGGAACAAATGCTTCGCCCGATGATGTTGTGGATGTGACTTGAGCCCAGGGTAATAGACGGCGTTGACCCAGGGCTGCGCCTCAAGAAATTCGGTCAGTCGCTGCGCATTTGCACATTGACGCTCCATGCGTAACGCCAAGGTTTCCGCACCGACAGCGATGTGATGGGCCGCTTCTGGTGCAAGCGCAGCCCCAAAATCCCTCAAGCCCTTTTTCTTGATCTGCTGGACGGCCCACTTCTGCGGATCACCCTGTTTGTAGATGTCGTAGAGGTTTTCGAATGATCGCCAGTCGAAAAGGCCAGTCTCAGTGATCGCGCCTCCCAGTGCGTTGCCATGACCACCTATGTACTTCGTCAACGAATTCACGATCAAGCTGGCGCCAACATTCTTCGGTTGGAACAGCCAGGGCGACGTCATGGTGTTATCGACGACATAAACCAAACCACGTTCTTTGGCCAGCACACCGATCTCTTCAAGGGCGGATACCTGCGTCACCGGGTTGGCAATGGTCTCTATAAAGATCAGTTTGGTTTCGGGTCTGATCGCTTCGCGCACTGCATCAACGCTCGTCGCGTCGACAAAACTGACGTCGATGCCTTGTGTCGTGAAACTGTTGAAGAGGCTGTTGGTATTGCCGAAGAGAAACGAGCTCGAGACAAAGTGGTCACCGCGCCGCAGGAGCGCAAACAGCATCGTGCCGATCGCAGCCATGCCGGTGCTGAAGCACACCGTTGCAACACCTTCTTCCATCCGCGTGACTTTGTTCTGTAAGGCTTCGACGGTCGGATTACCTTGCCGACCATAGGTGAAGCCGGGTTTTCGACCCTGGAAGACAGCCGCAAGATCACGCGCATCTTCGTAGCCGTACGTCACAGTGGCATGCACGGGCTTTTGCAAGCTCCCGTGCTCAATGGGATCTTGGCGGTCGCTATGAACGATTCGGGTGGTAAAGCCTTTCAAGGCAGTGATGATCGCTGGAAAAGGGGCGGGAACTATACGACAGCGCCCAGTCGGTCAGGAAGCGGTTGCCCCTTCCCGAATGGAAGAACCGGTCTCAGTTGGGAGCGTCGATTCGCTCGACGCCTCTGAAACCACGATTTCGGCAAAGGGATCTGCCTTGAGCATTTCGTACATCTGCGCAGCCGGCAGTGGTTCGGAGAAGATGAATCCCTGGACCTCAGTCACACCCTGCTCTCGCAGATAGGTGAGTTGAGTGCGGTTTTCGACCCCTTCGGCAATCAGATCGAGTTTGAGCCCACGCGACATCGCCACAATCGCATTAATGATGCTGGCCTCACCCTCACCTTCTTCTTAGCGGATATCGCAGACAAAACTGCGATCAATCTTGAGCGTATTCACCGGGAACTGTCGCAGATAGCTGAGTGAAGAATACCCGGCCCCGAAATCATCGATAGCCACGGTCACGCCGACTCCACGCAGCGTCTTGAGCTTCGGAAGAATCACCTACATATCCTGCATCAGGGTGTTCTCGGTGATCTCCACCTTGACCCGGGAAGCGTCAAGCCCAGCACCTCTGAGTGCTTCGACGATTTGTTCGACGAAGCCTTCTTTTTCGATCTGCGCTGCAGAGACGTTGACGGAAATACGAACATTGCCGACACCCGCGCGATCCCAGGCTGCGACGTCACAAAATGCGCGCCGCTGAACATACTCGTCCAGCTGAATGATGAGTCCGGTTTCCTCCGCTAGTGGCAAGAACTCGCCTGGAGAAACCATCCCACGTTCTGGATGCCGCCACCGAACCAGTGCTTCAACGCCTGTAATGCGGCCAGTTCGCAGACAGACCTGCGGCTGGTAATACACTTCAAATTCGTTACGCGTCAGACCATTACGCAGTTCGCGCTCGAGAATCAGGCGTGTGGAGAAGCGGTTGTTCATCTCGTCAGCAAAGAACTGATAGCCGTTCTTGCCGCGGCTCTTGATGTGATACATCGCGATGTCAGCGTTCTGAATCAAGGCATCCGCGCTGCTGCCACCTTCCGGATACATGGCGATGCCGATGCTGGCACCTACGAAAAGTTCATGCCCATCGATGACAAAGGGCGAATTGAGTCGATCGAGGATCTTGCTGGCGATCACGACGACGTCATCCCGCGTGCGGATCTCCGGTAGCAGCAGAGTAAATTCGTCACCACCAAATCGGGACAACGTGTCACCACGACGCAGGCAACTCTGCAGCCGATTGGCTACTGCCTTGAGAAGGCGGTCACCCATGCTATGACCGAGCGTGTCGTTCACGACCTTAAATCGGTCGAGGTCGAGGAACATTACAGCGAGCCGGGCCTTGTTACGTGAGCCCTGCGTGATCGCCAGTTCCAGCCGGTCCTTCAGCAATGCGCGATTGGGTAGGTGCGTCAGCAGGTCGTGGTAGGCCTGGAAGTTAATCACTTCCTGGGCTTCCTTACGTTCGCTGATGTCACGGATGGTGCCAAACGTGCCAATAAAGGTCTGACGATTGCGATCACGTGGATCGGTGTACACGCCCTGCGCGGTCAACTCGACCCAGATTGACTGAACATCACTGAATCGTGACCCGGGGCGCTTCAGTGTGCTGCGCAGCTTCAACTCAACGTTACGTGCGGAGCGTGAACCAACGCGCCGCTCATTAAAAACGTTGGTTGCAAGATCAAGGTATTCGGGGTCAACGAGCTCTGAAAAGTGCCTCGATATCAGATCGCGTTTATCAAACCCCAGCATGGGGGCGAGGCGGTCGTTGAGAAAAGTAAAACACCCATTCCGGTCGAGCATGTAAACGAGGTCGGGTGAGCTGTTGACGATGAACCGGTGTAGCTCCTCACTGGCACGAAGCTGCGCCTCCACATCCAGATTGCGATTTTCCAGTCGCACCTGGCGAAGTGCTGTTTCCATGGTGGCCACCAACTCCGCGGCGTCATACGGCTTCTTCACAAAGTCGAAGGCACCGCAGTGCAGGGCATGTTTCACACCGCTGAACGAAGCATCACCGCTGACCACGATGATTTTCGTATCAATCTTTTCGCGGGCGACGAAATCGAGCACATCGTGGCCGCTGACACCCGGCATGATCAGGTCGAGCAAGACGACGTCGTAGTTCTGATCTGCGAGGGCATCGAGCGCCGCCTGCCCACCCAACGCTTTTTCAGCGTTGTAACCGTGCAACGTGATGAGCTGATAGAGGCTCTCAAGAAGCTCGGGCTTGTCGTCCACGAGGAGAATGCGCGCATCGTGGAGCACTGGTTGAAGTGGCTCCACTGATCGAGGCAAGGCCGATCCCGTAGCTCCTTCCGCTCGATTCCTCGACGAGGCGGTTCTGGAGAACGTCTCAGCAGATGTGCGCGAAATATCGGCGCCGTTCATGCAGATTTGATCGCGGACGCTTTGGCTCGCAAGGGGTCACGCTGGGATTGTGAACAAAGTCGAGACGGTAAGCTACCAGCAGACGGAGTGAGCCCGGCGTTTTTTTGCGGCCAGCAGGAGGTGAATCAACATCGTCCATTCGGCTCGATGGCACTAGATCGACCACACATCCTCAGGTCGTCTATCCTCTCGTGCCTCGACCACAGCAAGACGCCTGTTCGCGATTGGTCGCCACTGGATGAGGTCTCGAGATATGGAAAAACCTGAAGTGTTTCGTTCCAAGGTTGATGCTTGGTTGCTCCTGGCTTTGTTCGGAGTACCAACTGCGCTGATTGCGGTAACAGCCGTTGTCGGTGCCGACAACCCACAATTGATCGTCATGGTGCTTCTGTTCTCCCTAATCCCGGAAGGGTTCGCGGTATGGCTTCTCATCGCAACCCATTACACGGTCGATGGCACGACCCTGCGAATCCGTAGCGGTCCGTTCCGCTGGGACGTGGACATTCCTGCATTACCTCCATCAAACCAACACGAAATCCCCTGTCGAGCCCGGCACTATCTCTCGATCGTATCGAAATCCGCTATGGCCACGGGCGAACCATCATGATTTCTCCTATAGACAAAGAGCGATTCCTGGCGACGCTCGAAAAACAGAGAGGTCCAAAACCCCCGGTCTGGTAAAGACACGGGTTCTCGCCGTATCCTCCTCCACTCCCTCATCCTCCGTATTTGGAGCTGATTGTGAAGTTCATTCCGGCATGCAGCTTGGTGCTGCTGACATTCGTTTCCTCCGCAGCGTCCGCAACGGGCCTCGCTACTTGTGATTCCGGCGACCCCGCCAATTGGAAACCCCAGGAGCAACTACAAGCCGATCTTGAGGCGAAAGGCTGGCAAGTGCGCAGGATCAAGGTTGATGGCGGATGTTATGAGGTTTATGCGGTGACCGATGAAGGCAAGAAGGTCGAGGCCTACTTCGATCCCCGTGATTTCGCACCGGTTGCGACCGAAGAAGACTGATTCCCGTGCGGATGGCTGGAACGTTCGTCTGGCCGCTGGCCATCCGCATTGGCCACTGGCTGCTGGTGGGCACGACTGTAACTTCCTGGTTAACCCGGCACGCTGAGGGCGTGTGGCATGAGTGGCTGGGTTATGCGGTACTCGTTGTCGTCGTTTGGCGCGTGGTAACGGGTGTCTTAGGTGAGGCGCCTTACGCATTCAATTCCTTCGTCGTCTCGCCTACGAAAACCCTGATCTACCTTCGCCAGCTACCCGGCTCCTCCGCCTCGCCCAATGCCGGTCACAACCCGCTAGGTGCCTGGATGGTGATGACCTTGTTGATGTTCTTGACTCTCGTGAGTTTCACCGGGTGGTTGTATACAACAGATCGATTCTGGGGCGTAGAGTGGGTCGGCAATGCCCATACGTTGTCATCCGATCTCTTGATCGCCGCAGTCGTTCTACACATTAGCGGTGTGTTGTTTGCCTCATGGCGTGAGCGGCAAAACTTGATCGCGGCGATGATTCATGGGCGCAAATCAGAAGCCCGTTAGCTCCATAAAACCCGATCCGATCCGATTGCCGTTTTTTTCCTGCATGTAGACAACCCCTTCCCAATAGGGAATTCGTGTGTGCATGCGTTGATCCTCAACCGCTGCGCGCAGAACCCAGGATTCATTGCCTATATCCAACACCCAGCCGACGGGCCACTCAGTGCCGTCGGGGTCTCGCCACTTCAGGTCCGGTTCAAGTTGAAAATCAGCGGCGTGCAGGGGCTGATATGACCCATCGGCTTGCACCATCACCCCATGATCAAAGGGATCGCGGCTGCCATCACGCCGACGCAGGCGGAATGCCATGACGCTGCGACCGTCATCGAGATGCAGGGCAAACCACGCCCAACCCATCTGTCCTTCGGCCAGCACACTTGTGCTCCACTCGTGATCAAGCCAGCCGAGGCCCTTCACCACATAGGTCTCTCCGTGCGCGACTAACGTGCCTGTCGCTTCAAGACGAGGCCAGGAGTAGTAGTACGACGCTTGCCCGGCACTCTTGCGAGAGAGGCCTGCGTCACCCTGCGGAATCAACGGTTGAGAGGCGGCCAGATCAAGTTCTATCTGCCAGTCGCCGGAGGCCGCCGCGAGATGGGCACCGGGGGTGTTGATGTGGAGCGACCAATCATCGAGGAACGCTTCCACGTTGTCGCCACCACGTTTAACACCGGCCAGCTGTGGATGGTCCCGTGACCAGCGCTCGAACGCGACGTGTTCTGCCCCGTCAACATCCGTCATGGCGAAATGCGCGAGCCAGACGTGCGTCAAATCCCAGGGGTTATCGGATACAGCGTTCGAGGGAGGTCGGATCGCCTGACGAAACAGTGTGAATTGCGCACCATAGGTGCGCTCGTCGGCATCTTCCAGGACCAGCGTGAGATACCACCACTCGCTGCGAAAGTTTCGATGCGCGCCGTGATCTTCAGGAAAAACAAAGGTGCGTTGCACGGTCGCGCGTTCAAACGCTGCGTCGTCTTCCTGACTGCCGAGCACTGTGCCCAGACGTACCGCACCTTCACCCGGCGGTACAGGCACTTTGTCGACTGGACCACACGCGGTGATGCCAAGCAGCAAAAGCAGCCGCGTAAGGATCTTCACTGACGTACTCCAGGGACGCGGGTAAGGCCTCCGGCCGCGCCCGCAACAAGTGCGGCGAGGATTGCCAGAATGACAGGCACCATCACGGGCGAGAACAGTAGTTGAAATCGAAGCGTCCATCCAAACGCGCGCGGGTTGACCTCACTGCAGAGAATGAAGCCGAGCCAAATCCCAAGGGGTATTGCGATCATGATGGCGGCGCCACCGACAACAAGCGCACGCACGAGGCTAGCACCGAGGTTAAATAGTCCTCCGGCACCTACCGCATCGAGAAGACGCCCGGTCGCCTGCTGACTCAGTCTGAAACCTGCGAGTGCGTTCAGGAGCGCGCCGGAGGCTATCAACAAGGCGAGCCAGGTCAGCGCATCGGAGGTCGCAAAGGTCCGATCAAAGATCGCAAGCGCACGAGCTCGAACTGCAGCACTCAGCGATACCTCGACGCCATCGATACGTTCCAACAACTGCAGCATGGCTTCAGGGTCAAGAGTATCAACGCTGAGACGCGTATACCTCGGATCCCGACCCACTAGCTGATGCGCCGCAGAAGCGTCAATCAACAGGCGCAAACCCGATTCACCATAGCCCTTGAACACATGCGCGATGTTATAGTTGATTTCCCCAACGCGTAGTTCTTCTCCAGCGCCTATATCAAGGACAGTCGCCAACGATTCATTGATCAGCACCTCACCGGTATTGAGCGCATTTTGATATCCATACCGCCCGGCGCGCTTCCGGTCGAAGGTCGTAAAACCGAGCACCACCGGCAATCCACGCACCCTTATGGATATCTCGCCGGAAAGTGACACGTCTTCAACACCTGACCAACCCGCAACGTCGGTCGCGAGTTGTCGCGCATCGATGTGCGAAGGAACTGTGACCAACACATCGGGTGCAAGGCGGGTCTCGAGCAACTCGGAAAACTCACTGCGGAAACTCTCTACCATCAGCCCGACGCCGATGCTGACCGCAACGGCCAACGCGAGCGCCGCACACGCGACGCCAAGGTCTTCAGGAAACCAACTCGCCTCACGAATACCGAGACGCATCCAGAGCGGACCACGGAGTGATTGAGCCACGTGTCGAAGCTTGCGCAACAAGGGCATAGCGCAGAACGCCGCAACCAAGGCGACCACGAGAATGCAGAAGAATATGCCGGCAAGACCGGATGATTTGAAGATCCAACCAGCAAGACTCGCAATCAACAGCCCGGCAACACCGACGGCCACTCCTTTCGTGCCGCGATGATCCTTCGGCCACTCGCGCCACCAAGCGATGCTGCCACCGACGATGGCGACACCCGTTCCGGCAATGAGAGACTTCAACAGAACTTCGCCCCCCGGAAAGACAATGTCAGTAAGAGGTGCGCCGAGCACGACGGACTGCAGAACGGCGGCGAGCCTTTCCCCGCAGACGATCCCCAAAAACGTCGCAGGTATCGCCAGCAAGAACAACGCGCCTATGAATCCAGCCGCGAGCAGGCGCATAGAAACACTGACTTCAAACAAGGATCGCAGCACGAGCTGTTGACGCCGGAGCCACACTGTAGCGGTCTGATACATCAGCAGCAGCGCCACCAGGAGAGACAATGAACCAAGTGCGCCCAGATTAAACAACACGGCGCGGATCAGGGCTTCGGTTGGCAGCTCAGTCGCCACCGGACGGACATCCAGTCTCGGCAACTGTGGCAGATCAGCGGCGGGTAGCCCTGCGGAAATTCCCGGCATGATGCGTTCCAGCCACACTGACAAACTGACAAACGAGGATTCCTGGGAAATCAAAATCGCATCGAGGTGTTTCGGTGATCTGCCTGAAATGCGAAACGCCGTCGACAGATCCACGAACACCACCGGCGTTGATGCTTCTTTGGCTTCGGACCGACGAGCCATGACCTGCAGCGGGACAGAACCCAACGCAAACACTTCGCCTGCTGCGTACGGTAGGCCCGTAACAATGGCCGGGGCACCCCGGAGTGAACCACTGAGGAGGTCGCCTCTGAATTCAGACGTTGGGGGTATTCCACCGCCATCGAGCACTGCGATCCAATCGGTACCTACGACGCGCACGCCATCAGCAGTAACAAACTCATGCAGCGGCATCAGTGACGTCACGTCGCGTAGCTCACCGTTACGCCAACGGAGACGCTCTGAGACGTAGTCGTCCATAGTGAGCCCATCTCGCGTCGCCACGTGCGTCACACCATCCAGCCATGCGGGGCGGGCTCCCGAAAGCGCTTCACCAATCCGTTCGCTAAGAATGTGCACACCGGCGATCGAAATGATGCCAATCACCACCCCCACGAAGACCGACACTGTCGATCCAGGTGCGGAACGCATGAATCGAAGCGTCGCCAGGACCAGCAAGCCAAGGGATATAGTCATGAATGCATAACGAGATCGATACGCCGGTCAGCACATTCTGCGAGCGACGCGTCATGGGTGGCCAGCAAAAGTGTCGCGCCTTCTGCACGAACCGCTTCAAACAAGAGCGCTGCGACCGTCTGCGCATTGCCCGCATCCAGGTTACCGGTAGGTTCGTCGGCCAACACGATCGAAGGCCGATGCGCGAGTGCGCGAGCGATGGCGACACGTTGACGCTCACCCCCCGACAACACCTCCGGAAAGGCGTTAAGGCGATCACCCAGTCCGAGTCGGCCGAGACGCGCCTTGGCATCGAACCAGTTCTTTTCCATACCATTGAGAGCCAGCGGCAAACGTATGTTCTCTTCAACTGTGAGCGTCGGCACAAGGTTGAAGAACTGGAAAACATAACCGAGGCAGCGGCGGCGATAACGCGTCGCCTGTGCGGCAGTGAGCGAATGCACTGCAATCAACTCTTCTGTGCGGCTTGGTCGGACCAGCACTTCACCGGCATCCGGTTTCAGCAATGCCGCGAGGATGTTGAGCAACGTCGATTTACCGGAGCCGCTTGGCCCCCACAACGCAACGCATTCACCAGGAAGCGCATCAAAATTGAGCCCATCCACGACTCGTCGCACGTTCTCCCCATCGCGGTAGGTCTTAACAAGTCCTCGAACGGAAACGGCGGGAGAAATGGGCTTCATCAGACCTCAAAGGTCGCGGATTGCAAGGATCAGCGCAACGACTGCATGCCATGGCCGTTCAGTTCTGGCGTCAACAATGGCAGATGTGTTTCTGCTGCAACGGCTTTCAGAGTTGACGCCACATCGGGAAAGTCGCGGATGGTGGTTAAAGTCATCCAGGTCGGATGAATCATTTGCCACTCATTGCGAGCCCTGCGAGCCAACGCTTCACTCGGCGTAATCCAGTCGGAGTCTGCCGTTTCGTCAGTGTCCGCAAGTGCATGTTGTCCCATGGGCATGGTGGTGACAAAGAAGCGGGTGTCAAAACGCTTTTCAACCGACGGTGGCGTGAGCCAATGGGAGAAATAGACGAGCTCGGTACAGGCCAGCACCAGGTCCTCGCGCACACAGAGTTCTGGCATCGACATGCGATTCGCAGCGAGCTCGGCGCGATAGGCCGCGAATCGCGCACGCTCATCGGGCTCGTCGAAGTCGAGGAGACAACCGGCTCGTTTCGCCAACAAAACCCCACATTCTTCGAAACACTCACGGATAGCTGCGACCCAGTAGCGCAAGCCACCTGCACCCACACCAAGATGCGCAGACGCTTGATGGTCATCGATGTCGGCGAAGCCAGGCTCGAGATGATCACCATCGTCCACCTTGCCTCCGGGAAAGACATGCAGATCCGGAAACACGACTCCGATGGGTCTTTTCACCATAAAGACCTCGGGGCCTGACTCATTGTCTCTGAGCAACAGAAGCGTTGCCGCCAGGCGGATGTTGCCTCTCTGAATGGGTTCCATCTGATATCACCCTGATATCGCGTGCTTGTCGAGGAACACTCACCATGCCTAAATGCCTGAGGGAGGGCAACGCCGATGACATCCAGTGAGGACAATCCTCGTTTCCCCGTGCTGCCGCCACGAGAAGATGAAGACGACGAGTTCGACAGGACGAAGCCTTACAGGTTCGTAGTGCGGCTACCTGCGGAAATGCGGGACAGGCTCGCGAAGGCCGCTGGCACCCATCGTCGTAGTATCAATTCCGCGATCGTGGCACGCCTTGAACAAACTTTCAGCGGCTTGCCGGGTGAGGCGGAATCAAGCCTTATCGAACCGCCGATGCAGGTTCCTCTCGACGCGCTGTTCCGGCGTACGCTGACCGAAGATGAACAGGTCATCATCCGGATGTTCAGACGGCTGTCGCAACCGAAACGACAGGCGTTGATTGATCTCTTGAAGTAACTACCCGGCGATACCGATGGCTTTTACGCTTGCACCTTACTTTCACCCAACTACGGTCATCTTCGTCGATGACAACGAGAGTTTTCTCAAGAGTCTGGATCTCGAGCTACCCGCACATTGGGCTTATCGCTCCTTTGCTGATCCAGAAATCGCCCTCGATTTCCTGAATCAGCCACCGCCACTTGCGCCATTGGTAGACCGCTGCTTCGTGCATTCGCGAGACAAGCTAGGCGGCCGATCGATGACGCTCGACATTGCCATGATCGAACAGGAGATCAACCACCTCGCTCGTTTCGCACGCAACTCCGTGGTCCTGGTCGATTACTCCATGCCGCTGATGAACGGGCTTGAGTTTTGTTCAGAACTGACAGATCCCTACCTGCAAAAAGCGATGCTGACGGGGGTAGCAGATGAGAAAGTGGCAGTGCAGGCGTTTAACGCCAAGCTCATCAATCGTTTCATCCCGAAGAACACGAGTCACTCCGTCAGCGACATCCTGGCGTTTTCGGAGGAGTTGCAACACGACTACTTCTCGCAGCACACCGTACGCCTGATCAACACGCTCGCACTCGATCCGCCTCTATTTTTGCTCGATCGAGATGTGGCGCGCTCCATCCGTCGATTGATGCAGAAGTACCGTATCGTCGAGTACTACCTGATCGATGAGCCACCTGGATTTCTCATGTTGCGTGCCGATGGCAGTGCAATTCGCATTCTGCTGGCCGGTCCGAAGGATCAGGCGCGTGCCTTGCGTGATGCCGAGTTCTTACAGGCACCACCACACATTCAACAAGCCCTGCGAGATGGCAACGTGCTTATGAGCTACACCGACGCGCCGCAGGACTATTCGCCTGGAGATTATCATTGGGCTGACAATCTGGTGACGGCGGAACCCGTTAAAGATGCAGAACAGTGGCGAGTAGGAGTTGTGGAAAATCCACCTGCGGATATCGACTACGATCCATCGAAGTGCAGCTACAACGCCTTTCTGGCATGGATGGAGAGTCGTCAGAACTAGCATCGTGGTCGACCTCTCGGGTCAACTCTCGAGTCATTTCTAGACCTATGGGGGATCAGCTGGCCGTGATCCCATAACGGGTACGAATATCCCGAGCATGCGCAGCTAACTGATCAAGCAGCTCCGGTGACAGTCCTTCCCCTCGCATGTTGGTGATCTCGGTTTCGAAGGTGTACAGCGTTTTCCACGGCACTTTTTCCGCACTAAGGCGCTCGCGGACATGTTCGGCCCAGATGGCCTGCTCTGCATTATCCATGGTCGCTGGGAACGAACGACCTTTGAGTCGTCTAACAAGTTCTTTTAGCCGCTTGTCGCGAAAGTCCATCACCGGCCACTCACCATCAGCCATGCGCTGCACAAACTGATCACAGCGCGCCCGGTCTTCGTCCTGGATAAAGCGGTCGTACAACGAGGCATCGACGTCTTCCGCTTTGCTGGTTCGTGGATCGGCGAACAGCTGGCCGATCTTCTGCAGGATGGCCGGCTGGGACAGTCGCCTTTTGCGGCTTTTAACGAGCGCCATATCGATCCGAGCCCGCTCGAGGTTGGTGGGTGTGAGCACACTAATATCAGCGACAAACGGACAACGGTTGAGGCGCACTTCTTTAAGGGGAGGATGCTCGTTCGATCCGGCGGTAAACAGCGCTTTTTTGAGATCAGCCTCGTCGCCACGAATCAGCGGTTCGATATCACTGCCGAGGTCCACAACAATAATGGAGTTGGCGTTCACGGGGTGTCGGCAAAGCGAAATCACCGGCGCCACGCGGTACCGCTCCTTCGGATACATGCCCGAGACGTGCACACAAATACGCTGAGCAAACGGCTCAAGCAGACGCCGCACGGTGCGTTTGTCACGTGATTCGAGGTAATACTCAAAGAGCTTCGGTTGTGCCTTGCGAATCAAGCGGGCGAGATCAACCGTCGCTCGCACATCCGACAACGCATCGTGAGCAGAGCCATGTTCGAGACCATTGGCGCGGGTCAGTTCTTCAAGCCGATACACCGGCCAACCCTCGGTATCCTTGGGCCACTCAATACCTTCGGGCCGTAGCGCGCCTGCCGCCCGAACAAGGTCAATGAGGTCCCACCGGGAGTTACCGCCACGAAACTCGCGGGCATACGGGTCACGGAGATTACGAAAGAGTGTGAAGCGGATGAACTCATCATCGAACCGGAGGCTGTTGTATCCGGCCGCACAGGTGCCTGGGACCGACAGCGCCGCGAGGATACGTTCAACCGCCTGCCACTCAGGCAGCCCGGAGTGGGTACGTTGAGGAGTGATTCCGGTAACAAAGGAGGCTCTCGGGTCTGGCAAGACGTCGTCAGCCAGCACCACGTCCGTCACGAACTCATCGCCTACCGGGTTGAGTTCCGCATCCGTGCGCAGGCCTGCGAACTGAACAATACGGTCCCAACGGGGATCAGTTCCGGAGGTTTCAAGGTCATACCAGTAGAAGGATGCGGTCACGGGTTTCCTTTTGGATGTCAACGGCGTTGCAAGCGCTGGGTCTTACTCGAATGTGTCCAGTCCCGCCCAAGTCGCCCGCCGAACCTCTACTGGCATTGTCGATGACTTTGTAGCCCGGCTGCCACCTCGAAATCGTTTTGATCTTCAGCGCCTGCCACGGTCTGCACATCATTCGCTGCCGCCGCAAGCCGCCGTAGTTCAGCCTCCCGTTTTGACGCTGGCAGTGTGGCGACGTGTTCCACTGCTTCAAAAAAAGCCCCCCAATCCCCACTTCCCCTCGCAAAAAAGACGGCAAACGCGGATCTATGGTGATCATAGGTACGACGCGCGGCGAGGTAAGCGTTATTCAGGCGAGAATCGATCACCTTGTCATAGCGCCCTCCGCCAAGGATGGATCGATGGCGCCGATAACACACCCGAAAGCGGTCGTAGGTACGGGTTCGTTCAAGTCGCTTGGCTGCCCGATCCAAGGCACCTGAATACACAGCCTGGAGGGCGTTTCGAAGTTGCAAGAGAAATACTCCGAAGCGCGCTTCCGCATCCTCATCGTTCAAATAACGGGTACGTTCTGCGTCGCGACCATCGAGCCAGGCAAGTGCACCCTGATGCCCTACAAAGGACGCCAGCGATTCGTTAAACACGGCATCACCCTTGACCCAGATCCGACCGTGGGTGAGCTCGTGAATCAACAAATTGGCTAGATGCCCGTCTGGCCAGGCGATGAAGGTATCGAGCAACGGATCACTAAACCAACCAAGTGTCGAGTAAGCCGGCACCCCACCGACATGAACGTCTGCGCCTTGGGCGCGAAGTGTCGCGGCGAGTGCATGCGCTTTTTCCGCCTTGAAAAAGCCCCGATAGGGGAGACATCCAACGATGGGGTAACACCACGTCATCGGCACCAGGGAGAACTCATCCGCAGCGACCACGTTGAAGACCACCGCCTCACGGCCGGTTTCGACAAAGGTGGAATACTGACCTTCGGGGCGAAGCCCCAGCGTTCTTTCAGCAAAGGTGAGGATGTCCTGCGCAGTCTGCAGCCGGGACCGAAGCACTACGGGCGTATCGGGATCGACGAGCACCTCGTTCAACGGCTCGCGTGCGAGCACTATCCGGGTTTGGCCGATCGCTGCCTGACCGTAATAACCCAGGGTTGAACAACCCGATAAGACCGCCATGAGTGTCATCATCAGCAATGGGGCGAAGGTCATTTGGCGGGTCATGAACGGCCCCGTATACTCCCTCTCCACCCGATTGATCCGTCTTCCATCATGTTGTTGCTGCGCGGCATCACCACCTTCGTGATCATCGTCATCGTCACCGTCCTGGTGTGCGCGCCCTTGTTTACGATGGCCATCGTTGCGTTGCTGATTCCTGGGCGTACTGGTGTGTACTTCCGAAGGCTCATGGAAGTATGGTTGTTCAGCTGGACCGGCTTCAATCGCTGGCTGTTCCGAGTCCTCGGAACCACGGAAATGCGGGTTGAATGGGAAGGCCAGGAAGGCGTGTCGAAAGACCAGTGGTATCTGGTGATCTCGAATCATCAAAGTTGGACCGACATCCTCGTGCTGCAGACAGTCCTTTGGAACCGACTGCCGCCTATCAAGTTCTTCACCAAGGCACAGCTCATCTGGATACCCTTCATCGGTTTCGGCATGTACGTTCTTGGCTTCCCCTATCTGAAACGCGCCACCAAGGCTCAGATCACCAAGAATCCTGATCTCAAAAACGCGGATCGCGAGAACATCCGCAACGCCTGCAAACGATTCCGGTTTTATCCCTCGACATTGCTCAATTTCGTTGAAGGTATGCGATTCACGCCGGAGAAACATGCACGCCAACGCGCCGCCCATCAGCACCTCCTCAATCCGAAGATCGGTGGTCTCTCCTATGTCGTTGCAGAGATGGGGCAATCCCTACACCGACTGGTGGATATCACCATCGCGTATCCTGGACGCACCCCCAGCTTCTGGGATTTCATCCAAGGCAACTGCCCACATGTGGATGTACACATTGCCGCGCTGCCCTTTCCAGAGAGCATCACACAACAAGCCGACGAACGTGCGCAGCGACGCCTCCTCGTGGCGTGGATCGATGAGCGTTGGCGATTGAAAGACCAGCGCTTGGACGCCTATCGTTCTGGACCTTCCAGCGAAAAAGTAGTCGCATTACTTGGCACTCAGGACGAAGCTGCTCGCGACCGCTCTGCCGCCGCTCAGACTTGAGCGAAGGGGACTCTGATTCATCGGATATTTTCGTCAGAGCTAGGAGTCTGCGCGGCGGAAGGAAATCGCGGATGTGCAGTAAATCCGCGATTTTCTGGAGGGACGACCAACGCAACTCTGGCGGAAACAGACATCAAGCACAGGCCCCTTGATGTACCTCGAACATTTTCGCTTCTCCCGGGAACCGTTCTCAATCGCCCCGGATCCAGGATTCCTCTATCTGAGCGCTGGCCACAATGAAGCCTTTTCGCACCTGGAGTACGGGCTCTCTCATGGTGGCTTCGTACTCATCACGGGCGAAGTAGGTACCGGCAAGACCACTCTGCTGCGTAACTTGGTACGCGGCACACCCGATCACATGGACATCGCCTTCATCCTCAATCCACGGCTCACGGCCAAGGAATTGTTGGAAACCATTTGCGATGAACTCGGAATCCAATACGACCGCACCGCCACGGTGTCGATCAAACACTTTATCGATCTCCTGACGAGGCACCTGTTACAAGCCCACCGCGCGGGGCGCAGCACCGTGCTCGTCATCGACGAAGCACAAAATCTTGCTCCCGGTGTGTTTGAGCAAATTCGCTTGCTGACCAATCTCGAAACCGACGAACGCAAACTCTTGCGCATCATCCTCATCGGTCAACCTGAACTGGACGAGATGTTGGCCAAGACAGAACTGCGACAACTTTCACAACGTACACCGCAAGGTACAAGCTGCTTTCGTTGGACGCCGCAGAAACCGTGGCCTATGTGGTCCATCGGCTGAGTACCGCAGGTGGGCGGGCAGGAATCTTCAGCGACGCCGCCGTGCGGATACTGCACAAGCGAACCGCTGGAATTCCAAGGCTTATCAACATCATCGCTGATCGCGCGCTACTCGGAGCTTATGCACGAGGAGTGTACGAGGTTGACGCAGATATCGTTCGGCAGGCAGCACAAGAAGTACTGCCAAAAACACCGACACCCTGGTCGATCCGCAACCTCATCGGTTGGTTATTCACAATTACGGCTGCCAGCCTGGCTGTAGTACTGCTCATGCGTCTAAGCGCTAACAACGAAGTTCAGGTGCGCAACGAGCCACCGACTTCTCTCGAAATCCCGGCAGACGCCACCGGTCCAGTCCCAGCAACTGAGCAGGATCCGATTTTGACCCCGTTGGGTGAAGCCGCTGCAGAAGATCTCAAGATCAGCCGGCCGCCGATACCCGCTGGGTCTTTGCAACGCAGCACCTACGCGGCCTTGTTCAAGGCTTGGGGGGTACCGTACGACAGCGATGAGTCCGTGGCACCTTGCGAATTCGCACAGCGGGTCAAACTGTTATGTGGTTCGCGTAGTGGTACGTGGGCAGACATCGCGTTATTGGATCTGCCGGTGATTCTCGAACTTCAGGATGGCGAGGGAGCGCCGTACTTTGCTGCGATGACCCGGGGTAACTCCACACGCATGACGTTGGTGGTCGGCACGCAGACGCTGCAGGTATCCGCAGAAGACCTCAAGACATTGTGGTTTGGAAACTTCAGCTTCTTCTGGCCACAACCTCCTCTACATCAAGACCTTTTGCAAAAAGGCGACCTGCAGGACGGTGTCGCCATTCTGCGAGACCGATTAGAGCGCGCCCTTGGCCGCCCAATCTCCTATACCATCAGCAACCTGTTTGACGAAGAATTGGCCAAGGCATTAACAGAATTCCAGAAACGGGAAGCACTGCCACTAGAAGCCGTAGCAGGTCCAATGACTTGGGTTCGCCTGACGAGAGTGAATGCGAGCCGGCCACTTCCTAGCCTCCGGGAACCCGATCCACCATCGTAGGAAACCTGAGCCAAACGTCACTGATCATGTCCTTTATCGTTGAAGCTACTCGCAGACAACAACAGGAAACCGTCCCCATGGAAGCGGCGAGCCTGGCCTTTGACAGGGTCCGACGGTGTGAGCAGCGTATCTGGTGGGTGATCGGTGTACTCACGGCGACCGGCGTCATACTGACGGCGGCCATCATCATCAAATGGTTTGTGCTCTCTCCTGCCGAATCTCTGGGCGACGCTGCCGTCGGTTCACCAGAAGAGGGCGTCGTCGTGTCTTCCGTGAAGAACGTTGGCTCTGACACGTCTTGGTATCAGCCCGTCGAAAGGGTCGAACCGGCACCCGTCGAAAACTCAATCCTCGACACACCTGGAGCCATCAACAGCGAATCAAGCAGCGAACAAGTCGTCGAGCGCGAAGTTATCAAAGTGCCGCCTGAAACCCGCTCGCCGATGGCTTTGCAGGCGGCTCCAGAGGAAGCACAGCAGACCTTGCTCGGGTTTGAATATTCCTCCCACCTGTATACGTCTACTCCGTCAAAACGATCCCTTTCCGTGGAAGGCAAACGGATGCGTGAAGGGGAAGTGATGGGTGACTGGATGCTTGCGGAAATTACTCAGGAAGGTGCCGTCTGGGACAATGGTGAGATCATGGTTGACGTCCCTGTACTCGACCTGTGGCAGTAAGGTAGTGCGGTCAGCTGCTTTGCAACGCAAACACTCAGAATTAGGTCAGCCGTTCACCACCCTGCCTGCCTTCTCATGCATCTTCGCGCCAATGAAGATACTGACGATGTCTGTGTCGATGAGGCCACGGCGTGCTTCATCTTCAAGAATCGCCGCTGCCTGATCGGGACTGATCGACGACTTGTAAGGTCGATCCATGGCCGTTAACGCATCGTAGATGTCACAGACGGCCATCACCCTTGCAGGCAGTGGAATCTGCTCGCCAATCAGACCATCCGGATAACCACTGCCATCTAGTTTTTCGTGATGGGCGCCGTCGATCGCCGGAATCGCCGCAAGTTCAGGCGGCCACGGCAATACCGTCAAAAACTCCTTGGTGTGGACAACGTGCGACTGGATCTCGCGTCGCTCGTTAGGCGTCAGTGAACCCCTTTGAACGGACAATGCCAGGAGATCGTCATCTTCAATCAACCCGGAGAACGTTCCATCAATATCCAGGAAGCGCTCCTGGCGAACCTCCAGCAGATGTCGGAAGTCACCGTCTTCGAGCACACTCGGACTGTTCGCACATTGCACCCAGGTCCAATAGTCATCGAGTCTTGATAACTGCTTCTCGAGATCACGATGCACCCGGCGCCTGGACATATCGAGATCGACCGCCTCGTGGTGCAACAAGTGCAGTTCCTTTTCCAACGCACGACGTTTCAGTCGTTCACGCTGCAGTTCAAACCGATATCGAAGCATGCTGAGGCGATCAGGCGTTAGCTTGTTCGCTTTTAGAAGCACTTGTTCGCGAACCCCGATCTTTCCGAAATCGTGCAGCAACGCGGCATAACGAACTTCACGTGTCTGTTCGGCCGTGATGATCAGATCGCGAAACCGGGCAACCCCAGATTTCGGCAGCAGTTCGAATAAGGCCACAGTCGATTCAGCAACCCGAAACGAGTGACCACTCGTTGAAGGATCTCGCTGTTCGATGGTCTTGACGCTGGCGCGGACAAATCCCTCAAACAGCTCGTTGATATTGCGTACGAGCGCGTTGCGTTGAATAGAGATGGCTGCCTGACTCGCAATGGCTCGGAGCACTTCAGCGATTTCCCCGTCGAACTCAACAGGTTGCCCCTTACGATCCAGCCGATTCACAAATTGCAGCACCCCAACCACCTGATTACGGTGATCCCGCATCGGCACGACCAGCATAGAGCGCATGCGGTAACCCATCCGCTCATCAAACGAGCGGTTGAGGCGATAGGGTAAGTCGGGTGCGAGCTCGTAAACGTCGGTGATGTTGAGTTGTTCACCGCTGGTGGCGACGTAACCAGCAATGGAGGCTGCGGTCATAGGCAGACGCGTCTCTACAAACGGCACCGGGAAAGCGTCGTTCTGCGCGAGTTTAAAAACCAGCGCGGGCAGCTCAGAAGTTCGATCAACCAGATATAACGAACCACCTTCGCAGCCGCCGATCTTGCGTGCCTCAGAAAGAATGGTCTCAAGCAGCGCGTCGAGGTCGAGTTGAGTGGAAAGTTGTGCGCCAATCTCAGAGAGCTGATGCAATCGCTGGCGACGCATCCCAACCTCAGATGCGAGTTGCGTAACTTTCTGATTCCGTCGCCAATGCGCTTCACTGTGACGCAGCAGCTGACGAAGTTGTTCTTCTGAAGCATTCGGCCCAACGTGAATGTCAGCGTCGGAATCCACTTCGAGGGCGACAAAAAGTGCATACGGGAGGAGTATTCGTGAGCCGGCAGCTGCCGATTCATCATCCAATACAACCAGCGCAACCGTATCGCGATGATCTTCGCTTAACGATTCATCTGGACTGAGGACCTGCCAATCCTGTGCGCGAGCCAGAGTTGCCAGGGTGTTGTTGGGTATTTGATGGATGCAAAGCGAGGGGTGCCGGTCCACGGATGGCATCGCATCTTCCAATGACTTCGATGTCGTCAGTATGCCCGCCGGTGCACCTTCACAAGCTGCAGTACGTCACATTTCGCCGCGGCCCGAGCGACAAACTGCGCAGATACGACGTCAATTCAATGGCGGCGCCGTAACCTGTCGCTCAAGCGTATTCATACGATTGCTCATCTGCGCTCGGAACGCGTCGATCGCATTGATCGCGTCTTCGTTTTCTTTCATGCGCCGGTTGAGATCGTCGCGCATCGCCCCAAGCCCTTTCTGCTGGGTGTTGAACTTTTCTACAAGATCTCGCTGCGAATCAACGACCTGCTGAAACTGCAGCTCCATGGCTGCCAGCTGATCAGTGAGTTGTCGCATTTGGCCGAGACCTTGTTCCGCTTTGTCCACCTGCACGCCTTGTTCACGCAATCGCGCTTCGATAGCGGAATCGGTTTTTTGCAACGAAGCAACGTTGGCCGCCGCCTGGTTGATCATACGTTCGTGTTTGTCCTTGACCACAGCCCAGATCTTGCGTGTTTCTGACTCCCAGAAGCTCATCTTCTCGTTCGTTTGGTCACCCGTTTCGCTCAGCGTTTCATCCGTCATGCGCAGTCGATCTTCGAGGACCTTAATACGTGCGTCAGCCTCGACCAACATCGTGTTCTGCTGATCCAACAGGTTCTTTTGATTGAGGATGAACCAACCTGCTGCGAGTAGCCCTGCGATCAGAATCGCCAGCGCGATGTTGACGCCCATCCCCCCTCGTGAAGTGGTGTCGGCTCGAGGCGCAGCTCCGCCTGCGGGACGGCGCTCTGGGCGATAGTCGCGCTCGCCTGCTGTGCTGAGTGAACCGGTGGAGGGATCTTGTCTTTCTGCCATCTTTGTCCGTCCGAGAGGTGGTCTATCCGAGACGCGGGTCTTGAAGGGCGCGCTATTGTCTTTGCTTACCCCGGAAAAACAAAGGGCCTGCGAATTCGCAGGCCCTGATTACGCCGACCGAAGTCGACTACAGGAAGGAAAGGATGGCCCAGAGCACAACCGCTAGGCCAGCACCACAACCAATGACACCGTTAACGGTGACCATGGGGCCTTGTTTGCCAAACAGCGCATTCGCTTCCAGTGCAGCGAGGATGACCAGTGCGATGATAAACGCTGTCATCTTTTCGCTCAGTGCGCCTGTCGGCTGATGGGCACTGGTGACCATGAAGAGCAGCATGCCGATCGACAACATCGTATTGGTACGCGATGCCAAAGCTGCCTTGGGAGCAGCAGCGGCGGCACCAGGGTCAGCCTGGCCACCCGCGGCCACCTGCTGGTTCGAGTTGACGATGATCTTCTGATTCGGCCAGATGATCAGCCAAACGTTAAGAAACATCAGCGTTGCCATCGTTGCGCCCACCGCGATATCGACCGTAAGGCCCATCATCCGCGCGTGAAGCAACAAAAGACCGGTGATGAACGTGAACATGGCTGCCCAACGGAACCACCACAATGCCCGCGGTACCAGCTTGGAAAACACATCTACCTTCGCGGCGGCTTCACCGACCTTCATGTATTCCGTTTGCACGAAATTGAAGTAATACAAAAGACCGATCCAGCAGATGCCGAACAGGATGTGCAGGTACCGGAAAAAGAAGTCCAAAGCGTCCATATCGTCCCCCTCGCATAGACTTATTATTAGAGGATCCAGACTATAACGAAAGGGCTTCGGGGGTGCCAAGGATATCGGCCCTGCGTACAACTTCGGCGAAGTGCACGCCTATAAAACAAAAACCCCGACCGAAGCCGGGGTTTCAGGAGCAGAGTGGTGCGAGGCCCTTCTTACATCATGCCGCCCATGTCGGGCATGCCACCGCCACCCGGCATTGCCGGCTTGTCTTCCGGCAACTCGGAGACCATGGCTTCCGTGGTGAGCATCAAACCCGCTACTGATGCAGCTGCCTGCAATGCAGTGCGCGTGACCTTGGCTGGGTCGAGGATACCCATGGCCAACATGTCACCGTATTCACCGGTGGCTGCGTTATAGCCATTGTTACCTTTGAGGCCACTGACCTTGTCCAGCACAACGGAGCCTTCGGCACCGGCATTGGCTGCGATTTGACGCAGCGGTGAGGACATCGCACGCATCGCGATCGCGACGCCGACGTTCTGGTCCTCGTTGTCACCTTTGACCTTCTTGACCGCGTCGATAGCGCGAACCAGCGTTACGCCGCCACCAGGTACAACACCTTCTTCAACTGCAGCGCGAGTCGAGTGAAGCGCATCTTCAACGCGTGCCTTTGACCCAACAACGGGCACG
>SYFY01000202.1 GCA_005799745.1 Gammaproteobacteria bacterium | reverse complement strand
ATCGTCGGTTTCCCCGGCGAAACCGATGAAGATTTCGGCATGCTGCTCGATTTTCTGGAAGACGCGCAGCTCGATCGAGTCGGTTGCTTCACGTATTCCGCAGTGGAGGGTGCGAAGGCCAATGCGCTATCGGACCACGTGCCGGAATCTGACAAACTGGATCGCCAGGAAGCGCTGCTTGAACTGCAATCCGGCATCAGCGCTGCGAAACTTGAAGCGATGGTAGGTCAGAAGATCCGTGTGCTCGTCGATGAGGTCGATAAGGTGGAAGGTTTCGCGATGGCGCGTTCAACTAGGGATGCACCCGATGTGGATGGGTTGGTGACGATTTCCGATCCCAAGGGGCTCAAGCCCGGTGACTTCGTCTGGGTCACAGTTGAAGGCGCCACAGATCACGATCTGGAAGCCGTGCAGGTAGGTCGCCCGTTGAAAGTGATTTAAACTCCCGCCGCTGCTGGGGAAAAAATCTCCAGCGATGGATTCCTCCCTCCACGTGTCAATCGAGGACAACAACACGATGTGGTATTTGCTGGAAGACTTTTTTGACCAGAGCCTTGTCATGAAAGCGCTGTTGGGCTGGGGTTGGCTTTCTGTGATCCTGATGGTCGCAAGCCTCGCGCAGGCTTGGCTGCCGGTACTTTGGACGATGTTAACGGGAGATGGCGCAGCGCCTGCAGCCGCACCTGCTGCCCACTGACGGGAGAACTTTAACCATGTGGCTCGGCCAGCTGTCGGCCGAGCAGCGCCTGGCGCTGCTCGATCTCGCCCACAACGTGGTGGTTTCCGATGGCTTGCTCGATCCCAGCGAGGAAGGGATGCTCGCGGAGTTCAAGGCAGAGATGGGTTTGCCGCTCTCCCACGAAACGGGCTACCTACCCCTCGATGATATTCACACCACGTTCCCGGATCGCCGGGCCCGCACGATCGCGCTGATTAACCTGCTGCGACTAAGTTACGCGGACGGCGCATTTGAGATTGAAGAAGAATGTTTGCTCAAGGAAGTGAGCCGGGTATT
This sequence comes from Gammaproteobacteria bacterium, assembly GCA_005799745.1. Lineage (GTDB taxonomy): Bacteria > Pseudomonadota > Gammaproteobacteria > Pseudomonadales > Azotimanducaceae > SYFY01. The sequence goes on along the minus strand of SYFY01000202.1, from coordinate 12,633 downwards.
CGGATTCGATGCGAAAGAGTTTCTGTTGCTCGATAACTGGGTGCGGCGTTGGCTGGCTCTGCAACACGAGGCTTACGCCCTCATGCATTAAGTTCGCGCCGTAACGTTTGCCTTGATCTTCAGGGGTCAGGCGACGGTGAACTCCTGCTCTAACAACTCCAGCGTCTCTCTGACCTGATCAGGGTCGAGCTGCATGTTGGAATCCGTGCGGAACTGGATACCGCAGCGATAACCTTCAGCGAACGCGGTGCAGTTGTGCACCACACCGATCAAATCTCGCAGGTGACGCGAACCCGCCTGAAGGTTCAGATAGACCGCGTGATGTTTGGTGAGCGGTTGATCGAGGAAGACGGCCAGGCCGTGCCGATTGAAGTCCAGCACCATGCCACGGAGGCGGGCGAGACGACCCTTGGCACGAACGGTAATGGCTAGGCCTTTGGCCTCGAATCGAGGTGTCGTGCGGCGTATTGAGGATCAGGCATAGGAGCGACGGGACTGCTGTCGTCGGATGAGTGTAGGTGGCGAGAGCGCGTGTCGGTGTGATGGGCATCACAGCCGTTTTGTCGATGTTTGTAAGCCGCGCAAGGTGCTGGATGCGCTCACGGTCGCTGGAGCAAAACCCGCTTCGCTTCATTCAGTTGTTGGGCGAGGTAGTTGGTACCGCCGGCATCGGGGTGCACTTTCTGCATCAATCGACGATGAGCGTTGATGATCTCTTCGCGCGTAGAAGTTGGACTGACGCCAAGAATCTCCCGGGCCTCCGATGCGGTGACTGTCGCTGGTGTGGGCTTCGGCGCAGGCTCCGCGGGTCGGGTGAACCGCTTGCGCAGCCACCACAGCAGGCCAGCCAGAAGAGCTAAGAAAATCAATGTACGCACGGGATCAAACCGGTGTCGGTGCACAAGCGCCTGTCGCTAGAATGGCCGACATGATGCCAGTAAATCCGTTCTCATACCCAGCATCCCCGGTGGCTCTCTTACGCCTTTGTAGCGTGAAGTGGGTGATGTAACGATGAACGACGCCGAAATACGGGGTTGGTTGGAAGAGCTGCGTCTGGAGCATCGTGATCTCGACGACATCATCGAAAAACTTCAGGAGACGCGGCATTTCGATGCGATGCAGGTTCAAAGGTTGAAGAAACGTAAGCTCAGGCTCTAGGACATGATTGCCCGCCTTGAAAGTCAGCTCATTCCGAACCTCGACGCATGACCAGTCCACATCTCACCGTGGGTATCTCATCGCGGGCGCTCTTTGATCTCGAAGCCAGCAATCGGGTCTACGACGAGCAGGGACTCGAGGCGTACCGGCGCTATCAGATCGATCATGAGGACATCCCGCTCGATCCGGGTGAAGGGTTTCCTCTGGTGCAAAAACTGCTGCATATCAACGCGTTGCTCGGTGTGCCACGTGTCGATGTGATTCTCCTGTCGCGTAATTCGGCAGATACTGGACTGCGGATTTTTAACTCCATTCAAGCCCATGGTCTCGGTATCAGCCGGGCCGCGTTTTGTGGCGGTGATCGGCCTTATCGCTACGTGCGGGCATTTAACTGCGATCTTTTCCTTTCGACCCATGCTGACGATGTACACCACGCCCTTGAACACGGCATTGCTGCGGCGACATTGCTCGGCCGTCAGGCACGTCCGGTCGAAGGCAGTGATTCGACACTTCGCATCGCCTTCGATGGTGATGCTGTGTTGTTTTCCGATGAAGCGGAACGGGTGTTTCAGTCTGATGGGCTAGATGCCTTCAGCGCTCGCGAAAAGGCGCTCGCTGACCAGGCGTTGGAAGGTGGGCCGTTCCGGGCGTTCCTGTCAGCCCTGCACAAATTGCAGCAGGAGTTTCCGGCGGAGACTTGCCCCATTCGTACGGCACTCGTCACCGCGAGAAGTGCACCGGCGCATGAACGTGTGATTCGTACTTTGCGCGCCTGGGACGTGCGACTCGATGAGTCGCTCTTTCTTGGTGGGCTCGACAAGACCGGTTTTCTCCGGGCTTTTGGGGCCGACATCTTCTTCGACGATCAGCCGGGACATGTAGCGCGTGCGGCGGATGCTGTTGCAGCGGGACACGTCCCACATGGTGTTGTGAATCAAGACCGCTGAAGTCGACAGCTCCGCATCCTGTCTCTCCAAGAAAAACGGCTATCCCTCTACTGCGCGTGCAGACACGAAGGTACTATCAGATGTCTTTTTTATAACCAACCGGCCACTCAGATGAAATTGCAGCAGCTCCGTTACATCTGGGAGGTGGCGCATCACGACCTGAACGTGTCTGCGACCGCACAAAGTTTGTTCACCTCTCAGCCCGGTATCAGCAAACAGATTCGTTTGCTCGAGGATGAACTCGGCGTCGAGATCTTCGCCCGCAGCGGCAAGCACTTCACCCACGTCACACCCGTCGGCACAGAGATCATCCAGATGGCCGGTGATGTGCTGCGTCGTGTTGGCGACATCAAAAAACTCGCCCAGGAATACAGCAACGAAAAACAAGGGAGCCTGCGGATCGCCACCACCCACACGCAAGCGCGTTATGCGCTGCCATCGGTCATCAAAGGTTTTCGCAACGAGTACCCGGATGTCTCGCTGCATATGAACCAGGGTACGCCCGCACAGATTGCAGAGCTCGCTGCGACTGGCGCGGTGGATTTTGCCATCGCCACTGAAGGCATGGATCTGTTTCAAGACCTTGTCATGATGCCTTGTTACAAGTGGAACCGAAGTGTTGTGGTACCCAAGAGGCATCCACTCTGTGGCCGAGAGCGGATCACACTGAAAGAAGTCGCCGAGTTTCCCATTGTGACCTACGTGTTTGGTTTTACCGGACGCTCGCGCCTCGACGAAGCGTTCAATCGGGAAGGGCTCTCGCCCAATGTGGTGTTCACGGCGACGGACACCGACGTGATCAAGACGTATGTGCGGCTGGGTCTTGGTGTCGGCATCATCGCGACGATGGCAGTGGATCCGGTGCAGGACACTGACCTTGAAGTGCTGCCAGCGGAGCACCTCTTTGCCCACAGCATCACCCACATCTGCTTTCGCAAAGGCACATTCCTGCGCAAGTTCATGTATGACTTCATCCGGCGTTTTGCACCTCATCTCACGAAAGACAAGGTCAATGAAGCAGTTGCTGCGCCCACACGCGCAGACCGGGCGAAACTCTTCGAAACCATAGAACTGCCGAGTCGCTGATCTGCAGTGTGCGGTGAACTTGATGAACCGCTTTGGAAAGGTCCGTTGCCCGAAGTGTGCGGCAGGGTTTCGGTTGGATTCGAAGTCACTTCGTTGTCCGGCAGGGCATGCCTTCGACATTGCGCGCGAAGGTTATGTCAATCTCCTGCCACCTTTAGGGAAGAAGAACCACGTTCATGGTGATACCGCCGCCATGGTCGATGCGCGGCGCGCCTTTCTGGAGCGTGGTCACTACGAACCTCTGGTGAACGGGCTGATCGAATCCGTGACAAGCGTACGCACACGGACGGATCAGCTGAACGTGCTCGATGCAGGTTGTGGTGAAGGCGGGTTGTTACGCGGGTTCGTGGACGGCCTTGTCAGTCATGGACAACCCGTTGACGTCAGTGCGTTCGATTTGTCGAAGGTCGCGGTTCAACGCGCGTCGCGGTCTTTTCCTGATGCAGCCCTGATTGTTGCCAACGTTCGCCAGCGGTGGCCATTTGCCTCCGCGACGTTTGATCTGGTCCTCAGTGTATTCGCGCCGAGGAATCCACAGGAGTCTGCGCGGGTCCTGAAGTCGGGTGGTGAACTTCTGGTAGTGATTCCTGGCGAAGATCACCTGGCTGGTTTGCGAAAGCGGGTTCCGCTGTTACCAGTGAGGGAAGACAAGGAGATGCAGTTGAAACAAGACCTCCATGGTTTTGAACTGCGCGCCCGGGCAGAAGTCAGAACGACTCTGCACCTCTGCGCTGCCGACGCGTTGTTGCTGATCGAGATGACACCCAACGCGTGGGCGTTATCGGCAGACGACAAAGCAGCGATTGCCGGCGAACAACGACTCATCACTGAGGCTTCCTTCGTGATCTTGTGTTTTGCAGTGAAGCACGTTGATTGCAAGAGCGAATCGTGAAAATTCTGAACTTCGGTTCTCTTTGTATCGACCACGTCTACCACGTCCCGCACTTTGTTCGACCAGGGGAAACACTGCCTTCGCGTTCTTATCAGGTCTTTGCGGGTGGCAAGGGGTTTAATCAGTCCGTCGCCATCGCCAGCGCGGGTGTGCCGGTTTGTCACGCCGGCGCGATTGGCGCTGACGGTGCATGGCTGCTTCAGACGCTCCGGCGGGCGGGTGGGGATGTCGCCCTTGTGCGCTGTGGAGCAACGCCGACAGGCCATGCGGTGATTCAGATCAATCCACACGGCGAGAACGCCATCGTTCTCTTTCCGGGTGCCAATCGAACGATTTCACGTGAGTAGATCGATACGACACTCGAGGGTTTTTCTGCGGGTGACTTCCTACTTATACAAAACGAAATCAGTGAGCCCGCCTATCTCGTCGAACAGGCGCTGGCGAAAGGACTACGTATCGTGATGAATCCGGCACCGATGGATGGCGTAGCGAAGTCTCTGCCACTCGGCTTGTTCTCCATGGTGATCGTCAACGAAGTGGAGGCTCTGGATCTCACGGGCGAGTCCAGCACGGATGCCATGCTTCAGGCCATGCATCAGCGGATGCCCAATACCACCGTCGTGCTGACGCTCGGATCGGAGGGCGCGATCTGGTTGGATGCTAACAAGCACATCCACGTACCCGCACGAACGGTAAGCGTGGTCGACACCACCGGTGCCGGGGATACGTTCACCGGGTATCTTCTGGCAAGTCTGGTGCAGGGGATGGTCGCTGAAGCCGCGATGCGACGTACGGTGCGAGCCGCCGCACTCTGCGTCACCCAGGCCGGTGCTGCTGATTCGATTCCACTCGCGAGCAGTGTGGACGCTGACGAATTGGCCTGAGAATAAACGTAAATCGCGTAAGGGGTAGGCGATGAACCAGAGTATTGAACGGGAGTTTGTGTCGTTGACCTCGGCGACATCGGCACGAAACGGGGCAGGGTTTTACCCGTGTCAGGGGCTCTATTGGCGGCCGAAAGGCGTCAAGCCGCGGACGGCATTCATCGCTACCCACTACAACGTCGATTTCAGCGAGCACTATCTCGGTGAATTCATGGCTGCTCGGGGTTACGGGTTCCTTGGTTGGAACACCCGTTTCCGCGGCGCTGAGGCGTTCTTCATTCTTGAACATGCGCTGGTTGATATCGGCGCGAGTGTGACGTGGCTGCGAGAAGAAGCGGGGGTGGAGAGGGTGGTCATCCTTGGAAATTCCGGCGGTGGGTCACTCATGGGCGCTTATCAATCACAGGCTACTCGCCCGAACATCACCCCAACGCGTAGGTTACGCCTTCCGGAAGCAGTCCTCCGTTTGCCGAGGTGTGACTTCTACGTCTCACTCAATGCCCATGCGGGTCGACCAGAAGTGCTCACGGCATGGATGGATCCGGCCATCGTCGACGAAAATGATCCGGCATCCGTTGATGCAAACCTCGACATGTACAACCCTGACAACGGTCCACCGTACGCGTCTGAGTTTGTGCAGCGCTACCGCGCAGCCCAGGAAGCACGCAATCACCGCATCACGGAGTACGCCATTCAAGAACTCGAACGGATCTAACCTCTCGGGCTGTCCGATCGAGCATTCAATCTCTTCCGAACCTGGGCCGATCCTCGCTTGATGGACGGAAGTCTCGATCCTTCGGATCGTCCGGTCGGGGTGTGTTACCGCGGTGATCCAAAGATTGCGAACTACTCACCCGGAGGTATTGGTCTCACCAACACATGCCGTACGTGGCTGTCCATGTGGAGCCTTAAAGAGAGTCAATGTCGAGGTGCACCCCATCTCGCCCGGATCGCTGTACCTTCACTCGTGATTCAGTCGATGGCCGATACCGGTGTATTCCCCAGTGATGCGCGTGAAGTTTTCGAAGCGCTGGGTACACCGTACAAACGTCTCGAGTTTATCGCAGGCGACCACTACCTGACGGCGCCCACAGCAGCCCGAGATGAGGTGGCTGACCGCATCGATGGATGGCTGCAGGAAACGGTGTAGATCTGCTGCGGAGGTTCAAGTTCGCTGATGATCTTGTCACGAAAGCGCGTTACGGTTTACCTGCGGTTGCTGCAGCCATGAGCTCCAGTGTTTTCTTGCGTAGCCTTCGCATCCCATGCAGCCAACGGTCGATGTTGTCACCTTTGCGTCGCACGTACTCTTCAACCTCCGGGTGAGGCAATACATAGAAGCGCTCAGCACGAATCGATTCGACTACCACCTCGGCCAAGGCGTCGGGTTCGATGATCCCATCGGTTTGACCGTCACCCAGGCTCTTGGGGGCCATGGCTGTATTTACGCCTTGTGGGCACAACACCGATACCCGAATCCCGTCATCGCCGTGAGTGATGGACAGAAACTCGGCGAACTTTACGGCTGCGGCTTTGGAGACCGTATAGGGACCAGAACCGAGTCCGGCCAGGAGTCCTGCGGCCGAGGCGGTATTGAGGAGATATCCTTCCTTTCGCTCCAGCATTGAAGGCAGTACCGCCCGTGCTGCATAAAGATGTGACATCACGTGGAGTTCCCACTGCGTTTGCCAGATCTGATTGGACGCATCAGTCAATACACCAGGGATAGCGGCTCCGGCGTTGGAACAAAAGAGGTCGATACGCCCGTGTTTTGAGCGTTTCGTAAACCAGGTGTTGCACGTCCTGTTCTGAGGTCACATCGCAGGCCGTACCTTCGCACCCGATTTCATGCGCGGCGGCGCGAACCCTATCCTGATGCGGATCTGCGAGTACCACTGCCCTTGCTCCTTCACGAAGGAAGGTGCTGGCTATCGCGCGGCCGATGCCGCCGCTGCCTCCAGTGATAACACACACTCGACCTTTGAGTTCCATGAATAACGGCTCGAATTCTGGGGGTTGAAAGATGTCGAATCAGACGCTCGCCAGAATCGACTTGTTGGAGCTGGCGGGATTGAACGCTGCTGCACGAGGATCTGCGAACGTCGGTGAGAGTTCACTCACTGGGTCACCGGAAACCCGACTGCCTCTGAGGTGACGTGGGTACTTCGAATCGTAAGGACAGGCGCGATGCATAAGGCAGCGGTTGTCCCAGACGACCAGATCACCCACCGACCACCGATGCCTCCAGGTGCGTGGTGGTTGACAGGCCCAGTTGAGCAGGTCATCGAGAAACTTTTCGGATTCTTCCGGCGTCATGCCATCGACGTTGTGTGCGTGCCTACCTGTGTAGATCGATTTGCGTCCCGTTTCCGGGTGAACTTTGACGACGGACCTCTGTGGCGCGCCCTTATCGTGCAAACCGTACAGATGGTCCGTGTTGTGGACGAAGCCCTGTCTGGACTGGGAGTAGTACAGCGAGTGATAGGCTTTGAGTCCTTCGAGCTTGACTTTCATCTCCGATGACAAGGCGTCCCACGCGGCGCGCATATCTGCGAACTCGGTCTCGCCACCTTCAGGAGGAATGATCAGTGCAGATAACATCGCTACTTTGGAGGCGAGTGGCATATAGGTGCTGTCGGTATGCCATCCTTCGTTCCCTTTGAGGATCTGGTATTGGTAGTCCGTAGGCTTCGCGAGAGATCCATCAGGCTTGATATTGGCGATGGCAAAGGTTGGGGTTTCACCCTTGGGTGACATCTGTTCGACTTGACCAAATCGTGCGGCAAATTGTCCTTGGGCTTCGTTGTCGAGATGTTGCCCTGGGAACAACAACACGCCATATGTCAGGAAGGCCTGGTGGATCTCGGTCCAGGTGGAGTCGTCGAGTGAGGCGAGACTGACACCGGTGATAGTGGCGCCAAGGGTGGCATCAGTGGACTTGATCGAGATAGCCATGGTCAGTTCCCTCCCCGGGGTGGCTTGACTGAGCGACCAGAAATCTGTGACGAATAGCCTGCGCTGGATCGACGCCTGGATCAACCATCGGGGACGAGGTGCCGGGTTCTCTTGGGTTGTACCTACCAGGCCTTCCGGTGCATGGTTGGTGTTTTCCAAAAAACTACGAAACAGGACTTAACTCACCCATGCAGTACTGGCTCCTGAAATCCGAACCCGGCACGTTCGGCATCAATGATCTTGCAATGCGCCCCAAGCAGACCGAGCCTTGGTACGGTATTCGCAATTACACCGCTCGAAACTTCATGCGGGATGGCATGAAGAAAGGTGACCTTGCGTTCTTCTACCATTCGAGCTGCGCGGAGCCTGGAATCATGGGTATCGCCAAGATCGTGAGGGAGGTTTACCCAGATTCCTCCGCATTTGATCCGAAGAGCGAGTGGTTGGATCCTAAGGGTGATCCGGCGAATCCACGCTGGTTGATGGTGGACGTCAAACTCGTGCGCAAGCTCAAACACCCCATTTCACTGCAGGTGCTACGTGAGCACGCCGATGCGCTCGATGATTTCACGCTGCTTCGGCGAGGCAATCGACTGTCGATCTTGCCGGTGACGGCGGCGCAATGGGAATACATACTCGGGCTCGAAATAGAGAATTGATTGGGTAGGGAGAGTGGCAACGATGAAACGTGGTTGGGTTATCGCGCTGGTGGTGATGGTCTTGCTCGCTGTAGCGATTTATGTGTTCCGAGGCCCACTCACTTTTTTGTCGATGCGTATCGCGCTGACACCGTCAGCGGATTTTTCCGCGGCCGATGCGCCGCAAGCACCGGACTACACCTCCGATGCGGCCTGGGCCGCGTTGCCGAGTACTACGGATCTCGCGGATTTCGCGGCTATCGGTGAGACCGACGGACAAGCGCAGGCAGCGGTGGATGTGTTTTTTGTTTATCCCACGACCTACTACAAAGATGATGGTTGGAACGCACCGCTCGACGATGTCGACGCCAATCGCATCATGGAACACGGTGTGCTGCGGGGTCAGGCCAGTGCCTATAACGCCTGTTGCCGGATCTTTGCGCCGCGTTATCGACAGGCCACGCTCGCGGCGTTCTTTGATGAATCAGGCAATGGCGATCAAGCCCTCGCGCTGGCCTACGGTGATGTGCTGGCGGCCTTCCGGCAATTCCTCGCTCGTATCGAACCGGACGCGCCATTTGTCCTTGCCGGGCACAGCCAGGGGTCGGCTCATCTGCAGAGGTTGATCAGCGAAGAAGTGAGTGGCAAACCGTTGCTTCAGCGGATGATTGCGGCGTATCCGATTGGCTTTGGCTGGAACGAGGCAGATCTGGCCAAGCTCGGCGATATTCCCGTGTGCGCTTCCGCCACGCAATCCGGTTGTGTAGTCACCTGGAACGCTGTGGGACCAAAGGCCCAGGCGTTTGGAGATATCAGCGACAACATTTGTGTTAACCCTCTTAACTGGAAAGACGATGACAGTGTCGCCGCCCATGATGTCAATCTCGGTGCGCTGGCGCTGGGTGGCATGGATGACAAGGCAACACCGGAACTCATTGCTGCGGTTGCTGATGCGCAGTGCACTGAAGGGCGGTTGTTGGTCAGCGAACTTCGCTCCGGAAAGTTCGGTCGTGGGCCGATTTCGTTTGGCGAGGACAACTACCACGTCATGGACTATTCGCTTTTTTACATCAACCTGCGAAGAAACGTGGTTGAGCGGGTACAGATGTGGCTCAAGAACCATGTGGTCGAAACATCTGCGCCGGAGTTTCCACCCGAAGCAAGCCCAGGTGCCGGCCCAGCGAGTGGATGATTTCCGAGTCGCCGATTCACGTTGACGGGTGAATTCGGCGACGGATGTCACTTAACTCTGGCTCATGACGACTCTACGGTGAACACAACACCTGGAGTTTCTCCAATGGTTCCATTGCACGTACAGCCTGACGCCAAACTCGTGGTCGAGGCCTGCTCGGGCAGCCGGGAGGCGTTTGGCGAAATCGTCAACCGCTATCGCAACCTGGTTTGCGCCCTCGCATTCAGTCGCGCGGGATCCGTCAGTTCATCGGAGGACTTAGCCCAAGAAGCCTTCGTCGCTGCCTGGCAGAGCTTGCATCAGTTGCGTGACCCAAGCCGACTGCGATCGTGGCTGTCAGGTATTGTTCAGCGTATTGGCGCAAGTCACGTGCGTACGCTTGTCAGAAGGCGAACACTGCAACCGACGCAATCGCTGGATGCCACCCTGGATCAAGTCGCGGAAGGTGGCTCACTGGAAAATGAGCCGACAACCGCAGAATCAAATCCGGAACAACAGGCGGCGTCGGATCAGGAATCGGCGCTCGTGTGGAAAGCCCTGGCTGCCCTCCCGGAGAAATATCGCGACCCGCTGGTGCTCTTCTATCGCGAAGATCAGTCCGTTTCGGTGGTAGCTGAATCGCTTGGGCTCGCTGAAGACGCGGCCCGTCAGCGGTTGCACCGTGGTCGTCAGCTGCTGCGTCGGGAGATGACGCAGATGATTGAATCAACCCTGCGGCGCACGGTTCCCACGGTCGCGTTTACCGCAGCGGTGCTTGCGGCGTTGCCGGCGGTAACGCCAGCTACGGAGGTTGCCTCGACGATGGCCGTCACCGGTGCTGCGGCCAAAATCGGTGCGCAAAGCAAAGGTCTGATGGGCACCGTTGCCGGATTGCCGTTGGTCAGTTCTTTGGTCGGTCCGTTGGCAGGTTTGTTAGCGGGTCTGGTGAGTGCGCGGCTGGCTGCGAGTATTTATCCCGAAGGCGCCGAACGAACCTACATGAGACGTTATGCCAGTGGCATCGTGATTGGTGTCTGGATCGCTTCGCTGACACTCGTCGTGATCCTGGCGGTCCATGCGTGGGCAATGAGTGCCGGTGCCATCATTTTGCTGGCCGTGACCTGGACCACATTGTTGTTGGCGGGGCTCATGTTCGCGGATCACCGAATGCAAGGCGGGCTGGCGCGCATTCAGGCGCAAACCGGCGCAGCCGCTGTTGACCGTTCGATGCGATACCTGGCGCGCTGGCAGTCCAAAGGCCGCTGGTTAGGGCTGCCGCTTGTCGACGTCAGTGTTTCCGTGCATGGAACAGGTCGGGCATGTGGCTGGATCGCGGTGGGAGACAGGGCGGTGAGTCCTCTGTTCGCACTCGGTGGTGTCAGCGTCGCGCCGGTGGCGATCGGCGGGATCACGGTGGGGGTGTTGAGCCTGAGTCTCTTTGGCATAGCGCTCGGCGTGGTGGCGTTCGGCAGCATTGCCGCAGGCATCTGGTCTTGGGGTATTGCGGCCATGGGATCGGAGAGCGCCGCGGGAAGTGCTGCTGTCGCTTTTGACTATGCCACCGGTGCAGTGGCCACCGCGCAGGAGGCGAACTCGGCGCTGGCGAACCAGTGGATCGAACAACTGTGGTTTCGGCCGCTGGTGATGATGTTTACGGTGATGTCGCCGTTGTTGGTGGTGGTTCTGGCCATCACAGCGGCATACGGGTGGTGGCGCGTATCCCGAACTGTACGGGATTTGGCAGGGTGAGCAGGCGTGGCAGAATCGAGGATGTTTACTGACATCCTCGATTTGTCATTGGCTTTGCGAGTAAATCAACCTGCAGCGCGCAGTTCAGTTTGGTCTTCCGTACGACGGCGAGGAGAACCACGATTGGGACTCGGGCGCAGCGAGAGGGGGGTCTCCGCCGCTAGGGTCTGCATGCTCAAAATGTAGCGGCAGGGCTGATTGGCGGCGGTGTCCTTTGAGTCGAAGGGACCCATGTTTCCTTCGCGGCTGACAAAGTGCCAGCCGTCCGTTTCTTCGAAGACGCGGCGCAGCGTGTCAGCACTGTTGAGATTATCGAGGATCAGGGATCGTTCTGAACTGATCCGCTGGTATACGTGATCGATCGGCATATCGAGTACCTGGCGTGTGCCAGCCACGCGACAGCTCACGGTCGCAATGCCTTGTTCGTCATCCACGTTAAGGACCATGAACAGGCAACCGTCGTCTGCAAACAGCCGTCCTTCCAGGCGGCCAACCCTTTTTCGTATCGTCATGATGGGGCATCCAGCCACAAACCTTGATCCAGTATGCCGACGAGGGTCGGATTGGACTGTGATCGAGTTCGCAGTCCCTCCGTCAAATAGCCCGGGACTTTTTGTCACGGCATCAGGTGCATGGCCGAAATCAGCAGCGCTATTTGGCCACCGCTCGCTCGACGGGCTGTTAAAATCCCGGCCCTCCACTGGGAATACTGACCGTCTCCATGAACCAGAAATACCGCAAGCCGTTGCCGGGAACCCGACTCGACTACTTCGATACCCGCGAGGCGATTGAAGAACTTTCAGCCGGTGCGTACGCCCGTCTGCCCTATGTCTCCAGGGTGCATGCGGAAAACCTCGTGCGACGTTGTCCCCCGGTCAACCTCGAAGCCTGTTTACGCCAAATTATCGATGGGAAACAGGAGCTCGATTTCCCGTGGTTTCCGGCACGGGTGGTGTGCCATGACATTCTCGGTCAAACGGCGTTAGTGGACCTTGCAGGGCTACGCGATGCCATCGCCGAACAAGGGGGAGATCCTTCGCTCGTCAACCCGGTCGTACCGGTGCAACTCATCGTTGATCACTCCCTTGCAGTTGAACATGGTGGATTCGACAAAGACGCGTTTGCGAAGGGCGTTGTCGAGCGGCTTCTGACT
>SYFY01000020.1 GCA_005799745.1 Gammaproteobacteria bacterium | reverse complement strand
TCCTTGCGCTACATGTCCTTGCGCTACTTGTCCTGGTGCAACTCATCCTGACGCCACTTTGTCTGTACCTCAAGGTGATCGAACTACCACGCCCTCGTTGTTCTGGCGCCGGGAGATTTCCTGTTGATCTGAATTGACCCAGTATTCATCCAGATTCCCTTTCTTCTTGCCCGTTCCGGGTCGATTGTCCGGGAGGTGTTTGTCGAGCCACCGCAACCATTTCGGCACAGGTTGACCAAAGCCGTCCTCGGGCTTCATGTCTTCGTTGGACGCCCGCGCCATAGCATCGATCAGTGTTTTGAGACCGATTAGCACATACAGCAGTGCCATTTCCGATTCAAAGAACCCGACCGCGAACATGCCGAAGATTAGGGTGAGGTGCATCACGAGCACCTGAGCCAGTCGTTTGCCGGTGTGGATTTCCAACCACAGAAACGACTTCTGTTTAAGGGAAGGCAGATCGACGATGAGGTCGATCAGTGCCAAGGCACCGATCACACCCATACCAAAAACAAGATCGTCCACGTTGAGATGAAACGCGACCAGGTCAGGTCGGTTGCTGGACAGCATCAGCAGAATGATGCCGAGAAAAAAACCGTGGGTGAAGGTAAAGATCAGCGCGATGGTGGTGTAGTGCGCGAAGTAGCTCCTTTTGGAGCTGCTCTTTTCGCCGGCGGTTTTGTAATGCGTATGGCCGCGTTTTTTGGGTCCAGGCGGCATGCAGGCGAATCTTGATCATCGAACCGAAGTGGCCGATGAGGCTTTCGAACCAATAGAGCGCAAGGACCGTTCCGGCCGTCCACCCGAATTTCCATATGCCCACCAGCGGAACCAGATTGAGGGCTAAGGCAATGAGGAGGTGAAGCATCGGGTTTCACTTCGGACTGAGCAGGTTGACACAGTAAACTCGGGTCACTGACTTTGCATCCTGGAAGGGGATTATGGACAACGTAGCAGGACGGGTCGCATTTGTGACTGGTGCGGCGAGTGGCATCGGCCTGGGTATGACACGCGCTTTTTTGAACGCCGGTATGAAAGTAATGCTCGCTGACATCGAGCAGAAGGCGCTTGACCGAACAATGGCGACACTGCGCCAGGCGTTACCCTCGAATCGCAGCGACGATGTTGCGTCGGTGGTCGTCGACGTTGCTGAACGACATTCGGTCTTTCAGGCAGCGAACGCCACACTCGAAACATTTGGAAAAATCCATGCGGTATGCAACAACGCAGGGGTTACCAGTGGTGGTCACATCGAAGACTGCACGGAAGGCGATTGGAAATGGGTTATCGGCGTGAATTTCCTGGGTGTCATTCACGGGTGCCAGGCGTTTATCCCGCACATCAAGAGGCAGGGTGAAGGTGGTCACATCGTCAACACGTCGTCCATGGCAGGTGTACTCGGCGGCATGCCGGACTGGGCGCCGTACAACTCCACCAAGTACTCGGTAGTAGGTCTCACGGAGGTTATTCGTCAGGAAGGGCGCGAAGGTGGTTATGGCGCGTCTGTCCTCTGTCCCGGAGGCGTGGCAACCAACATCTTCGATGCGCCGCGTAATCGCGGTGACCAATATGGACCCCAACAATCCACGGTAGCTCGGGATGTGTCAGCGGATGATATCCGCAAAGGGTTGAACCCGGATATCGTCGGGCGGCTGGTGCTTGAAGCGGTGCTTGCAGACCGTCTCTTCATTTTTACCGATCCGAGACTTAAAGGTCGAGTCGAACGGCGGCATGAAAAGATGATGCTCGATTTTGAATGGGCGGCGAATTCCAAGGCGCTCACGGAGAGCGGTGCACCGGGCGCTTCGAAAAAGAGCTGATCCAAAGGCTCGAGGGGGAGGACTACTGTGATCGACAAGTTGCGAGTGGCCGCATTATCGGTGTGCGTGTTGCTTTGTTCGTCGCCGGTGCAGGGGGCAGAAACTGCGGCATAAGAGCGTCTGTCACAGGATATCCGCATACTTGCATCAGATCTTTTCGAAGGCCGCACTCCGGGTACACGCGGCGAGGAACGGGCTATTGGTTGGATCACCGGGCAGTTCATGTCGATCCCCAGAATTGAACCAGGTGGAGATCAGGCAGGCGACAGCCGTTCATGGACGCAGTCTGTTGAACTCAGCCGCTCGACGATCAAATGTCCGATTCAAGCATCGATGAAGATTGGGGAGGATGTACTGCCGCTGATTGCAGGCGAATCGTTTTCCATGACGTCGCCACAGATTGGGGAAGGTCAGATCGCCTTGCGAGACGTGCCGGTGATCTTCGCCGGTTATGGTGTTCACGCCCCTGAGGTCAAGTGGAACGATTTCGAAGGGGTCGACGTTCGCGGCAAAGTGGTCATGGTGCTGGTCAACGATCCCGACTATGAATCCGGTGTGGGCGATTTTGGCGGCCCCGCAATGACCTGGTATGGGCGTTGGCCTTACAAGTTTGAACAGGCTGCGAAGCTCGGAGCAGCGGGACTCCTGATCGTGCACGAGATAGGTCCTGCCGGTTATGACTGGAATGTGTGGCAACACAACCACTTAGGACCCTCGTTAGATGTTCTGCGAGAGCGTCTCGAGGATAGTCATCCGCTGATTGAAGGATTTCAGCGGCGTGATGTTGCGGTGGACCTGTTCCGGCGCGCCGGGCTTGATTTTGAAGTGGAGAAGAAAGCGGCGGCAGTGAGCGGATTTAGTACCAAACCCCTTGGCGATGTTTCGTTCTCGATTCAACTCGAAGCGACCCATGATCGAATTACTTCACACAACGTGGTTGCCCGGTTACCGGGAACCTCGAGTCGCGAAGAAACCTTGCTCTACACCGTACACTTTGACCATCTGGGTATCGGCAAAGCCGATTCGTCAGGGGATGTGATTTACAATGGTGCCCAGGACAATGCGAGTGGTGTTGCCGCGTTGCTCGAGATGGCGCGTCGATTTGCAGCCGGACCGAAGCCCGCGCGTTCGGTGGTCTTCCTGGCACTCACGGCAGAAGAATCGGGTTTGCTCGGATCGGAGTACTACGCAGCCAACCCGATCTATCCGCTCGCAACCACGACGGCGGTTTTGAACATGGATGGCATGAACGTCATCGGCGCAACGCGAGATGCGGGAACAGCAGCCGATGGCAAGGTCACGCTGCTAGATGATCTGATTCGTGTACTTGAATCGAAGGGTCGAACCTTTCGGCCGGAAGCACACCCCGAAGCCGGATACTTCTATCGATCAGACCATTTTCCGTTCGCGAAAGTGGGTGTACCGGCACTCTCGTATCGGCAAGGTGTTGATAAACGTGTGGGTGGGCTTGTTGCAGGAGAAGCGGTCTATCAGTCTTACATCGAGGATCGTTATCACTAGCCAGCGGATGAGTGGTCACCCGCTATGGATTTATCGGGTCTGAGTGCCGACATCGATGTGCTGCATACGCTTGGGCGTGAAATTGTGGACTCGAAGGACTGGCCCGAGTGAAAAGCAGGGTCAGAGTTCAATTCGGTTCGGGCACGCTCCGTGGGTGAACGTGAGCGATGACGATTGAGGAAAGCGTAGCCGCATTCGCGCCTTTGGATGCGAGATTGAATCTGGCTCCCCGGCGGGGAATCTGGGTATAGTCGAGGCATTCGCTAACACCAAGTGTTACATGTTCCCGAGCTCCCGCACTTTTCTTGGTTTAGTTGTGGTCATCTGCGCAAGTTTTGGAGCAGGGCTTCAAGCAGCACCGCAGCCGATAGAAGCGTACGCAGCGCTCCCGCGTGTCAGCGAAGCGGTACTTTCACCGGACGGAGATCGTGTTGCAGTGCTGCAGAATGATCCCGATGGCACCAGCAGACTCGTCGTTGCGAATGTCGAAACGGGCCGGCTGATCCGTTCTGTCGCAACACGCGCCTACACGGATTTCGAACGGCGTGATCGGATCGAGAGCATCACTTGGTTGGATGCCGACCAGGTGGGTTATGTGGTGAACGCCAATCGCCCCCTGGATCGGGTTTATTCCTGGGAAGCAGCGACGATACCGTGGGAGGCATTACCCTTCCGACGTCTGACGGTACTCAACTTGCAGACCGGCAAGAGTGAACTGGTTTTACAGGGAGGAATTGACGACTTCTTCCTCGAGGTGGCTCACGTGGTTGCCCCTGTTCAAGGCGACCCTGGCTTTGGCCGCGTGACCCTTCCCAAACGTGGTGTGGGCGCCGCGTTCATGAGTGCTTATCGCGTGAGTCTTCAAACCGGCAAAGTCGGAGCGCGTCTGGTTTAAGGTGAAGAGTTCACCGCCAGTTTTGGTTTCAACATTACCGGTGACGCGATGCTGCGTCTGGACGTCGACCCCGTTTCCCGCCAGTGGCAAGTGCTGAGTTTGGGTGCGCCGGCCAACCAGCAGATCGCAGCTGGCCGGGATCGAGATATCCAGCCCACCTCAACAGGCCTGCTCGGCGATGGACATGTCGCGGTAGCGACACGATATGAGGGCAGTGACAAGGCGCAATTGCGCGCTTTCACACGATCCGGTTCTGCGGTGAGTACGCTGGTCACCGATCCGGATCACGACATTGCGGCGTTGATCCACGATCCATGGTCGCGCACGGTCATCGGCGCGACCTGGGAAGCCGACGTGCACCGGCAGAAGTTCTTTGATCCGGATCTGGCCGCTGCGCGCGCGACATTGGAAACGCGTTTTCCACATAACTATCTTCGCGTCGGATCTTGGGCAAAGAACCGCGGTCAATTGGTTGTGCACGTGGAAAAGACCGGGAATGCTGGAGCGGTCTACTTGTTTGAACCGTCATCTGATCGCCTGACGCTGTTAGGCGAGAAGTACCCGGCTTTAAACGATCCGGCCGCAACCGGGCAACGACTCAGCACACACTACCCGGCACGAGATGGCCGTCGTATCCCTGCGATTCTGACCCTCCCCGACGATGGAAAGGCTGAACCGCGGCCGCTGGTGATATTGCTCGAGGGGTATCCCTTCAACGCGAGTCGAATGTTGCGAGCCCCTTGGGCGTTACAAGCAGACATGCCGAATCACTATCCTCGCTTGCGCGCTGATCCTTCGTTTTACTGGCTGCCGGCTTACCTCGCTTCGCGAGGTTTTGCAGTCGTTGAACCCGCCATTCGAGGAACGCGTGGCTTTGGTGGTCGATTGGAGGACGCGGGTGACGGCCAATGGGCTCACGGTGGTGTGGATGATGTGGAAGATGCAGCCCACGCATTGGTCAAAGCCGGCATCGTCGACGCCACCCGGATTTGTACACTTGGCCTGCAGGAAGCGGGTCAAGTCGCGCTGCTCGCCGCCGCCCGTCCAGCAACCCCGGTTACGTGCTCGATCGCAGTCAATGCTCCACTTGATCTGCCCGCACATTGGGACAGCCTGCAGCGGATCGCCTGGAAACATGATTGGTATCGCCGAGAGTTTGAAGACCGCCTGGGCGATGATCTGCGAACCAGCAAGAGCATGCCCGCCGTATCTCCGATACATCTCGCGGCCTCAATTCAAGGCCCCGTGCTGATTGTCGGCGGAAACACCACACCGTGGCTATCGCGTGAACAAGCGCAACGCATGGTGAAGGCGCTGGACAACACGGGTAAGAAAGTGACCTTTGCGGATCTGGAAACTGGAGACCACTTTCTTGAAGAGGCGTCCACGAGAACACGTTTTCTGGTTGCGCTCGACAAGTTCATCACCGGTCTCTGACCCATCAACTCACTTATCAACGCACATGTCGACGCACCACTGAGCGAGCGCTGTGCCTTCAGGTCGGGAGCGCTTTGGGTTTCCACGTGCCAAACACCCTGCGTTCATCACCTTGTCGGCGAGTGAATCCGAGGTGATCGAAGTACTCCAGAATTTCAATTGCGGTGTTGCGGCCTACACCTGAGGCGTCGCGAAACGCCTTGGCATTAAACGGTCCCTGTTTATCGAGGTTTGCGACAATGGCTGCAAGTTCATCGATGATCGTCGGTAGGAAGTAGCGATGGTCAGTCACCCTTACGATTGCGCCAAGCTTGGCGAGGGCTTCGAGTTCCCGAGACAGTTGCGGTAAGGGGCGGGCCAGCGCCTTGCCGAGATCACCGATGCTTGAAGGTTGTCTGGAATTCAGCATGGGTTTGAGTTTGCCGAGCAGCGCGACTTGTGCCGGGCTCAATGTGGCGGCATGGCGTGGTGGATGAAAAGCGCCACCTGTTTGTGCGAGTCTCTTTGCGGAAACCAACTGCCTGAGTAACTCCGTTCGGAATTGTGCAGGGATATCGGTGGGCAGTTGGTTTTCACGTAGCCCCGACGCTTGGCTGTCGGCCGCCAGCGCAGCATTGATGGTGGCGAGGATGTTGTCTTGCCAACCTTTCCACGTGGAAGCCAACAGCAGTTGATCACCGATGGTCACGAGCTGCGTGTCGATCTTCGGCACTGCAGATTGAGGTGGCATCCCCATAAACGCTGCGAAGGACTTCCAGTTCACGGGCCCGGCTTCGAGCAACTGTCGGAAAGCCGTTAGCGATTCGGTCGTCTGCAGTGCGAACAGCCGCGCCATCCGTTCTCGCCGGTGCCTTCGCTGCGGTGGTGACTGGTTGTCAATCACGGTGCCGCCCCCGAGGGTTCGATCCATACCATGGTCACGAATGAGGATGCGATCTCCGGCGCAGGCGAGCAGGGGAGTTTCGCACACCAGATCGGCGAGGGTTGTTTCGCCCGGCGCGAGGGTCGTCGTGGACAACAAACCAAGGCGCGCGATGCTGTGGGTTGTCGCGTGATAGATGTGTACCGGTGTCCACGTCTTGAGCTTACGCGGGAAGTCGTCGAGTAACTGAAGTTCGATGGTGAGGTGTGACGAAGCCGGCGAGAGATCGACCGCGATCCACGATCCACGTGGGACGTCATCGACTTCCACACCCGTTAGATTGAGCGCGGTGCGGCTCCCTGGTGTTGCGTTCGAGGTCTTGCGATTGTCGGCGCGCACGGTGCGAACCCGAACGGACTTACCACTCGGAAAGACAAAGAGATTCTGATCAACGTTCACGGTGCCGGAATGCGTGGTGCCAGTGACGACGGTGCCACTCCCACGAATGTTGAAGGCGCGATCGATGGGTAAGCGAAAGGTCCGACGATCGCGTGCATCCGCTTGTGACCGAGTCTTCGCAGCGGCATCAAGGTGAGCGCGAAGTTCAGGCATGCCATCGCCGCGTTGACTGGACACCGGAATGATCGCTGCGGATTGCAGAAATGTGCCGGCGATGAGATTTTGAATCTCCGCACGCGCCGCATCCATGCGTTCACTATCCACGCGATCGATCTTGGTCAATGCGATCACCCCTGCTGATACACCGAGGAGCGAGAGAATCTGCAGGTGCTCTCGGGTTTGTGGCATGGGACCATCGTCAGCGGCGATGACCAGCAACGCGTATTGGCGCGATGCCACTCCAGCAACCATGTTGTGAATGAAACGATGGTGGCCTGGCACGTCAACGAAGCCGAGACCTGCCTCGCTTAAGTACGCGAAGCCGATGTCGATGGTGAGTCCACGTGCTTTTTCTTCAGCCGTGCTGTCGGTGTCTACACCGGTGAGCGCGCGGACGAGACTTGTTTTGCCATGATCAACATGGCCAGCGAGGGTGATGATCATGGGTTGTTCAGCGTGCCAAGGACCGCGAGCAACTCATCGAGGGGGTCAGCGCCCCGCATGTCGAGCCACAGCGTGTCTTTCTGTACGCGGCCGATGACGGGGACACGAAGATGCCGCAGGCTCGCTGCCAGCGCGTCGAGAGACTTGTTACGAACTGCAACGCACCAACTCAATAGCGCTTGATCCGGTAACGAGCCGCTGCCGATTTGTGCCGTTGCCGATTCGATGATTACTGCGGCGTCGGGTATTGCTCTGGCCAATACGGATTGAACGGCTTGCGCGCGCGCTTTGAGCGTGGCTTCCGGCAGCGTGAGCACACGCAGCAGAGGCAACTTCAGCGCGAGCACATCCGGTTGTTCATACAGTTTGAGCGTCGCATCCAGCAGTGCGAGGGTGACCTTGTCGCAGCGCAACGCTCGTTTCAGTGGGTTCTTGTTGAGGGCATCGATGAGGTCTTTTCGGCCCACGATCAATCCAGCCTGCACGCTGCCGAGCAACTTGTCGCCGCTGAAGCTCACGAGGTCTGCGCCTTCCGCGAGTACTTCTCTTGGAGTGGGTTCGTGCGGCAAGCCAAAACGCTTAAGGTCGACCAATGCTCCACTGCCAAGATCAACGACAAAAGGAATGCCACGATTCACAGCGATGTCTGCCATCTCACGGTTGGCAGGTGTCTCCGTAAACCCCTCAATGTGATAGTTAGAGGGGTGTACCTTGAGCAAGAGAGCAGATTGATCGACCACCTTGGCGAAGTCACTTGCCCGCGTGCGATTGGTCGTGCCCACTTCAAGCAGTGTCGCACCTGATCGTGCCATGATCTCAGGAAGGCGAAAACTGCCGCCGATTTCAATGAGTTCACCCCGACTAACCGGTACGGTTTTGCCGAGTGCAAAGGTATTGAGCATCAAGAGCAAGGCAGCCGCGCCGTTGTTGACCACACACGCCGCTTCAGCTCCACAGAGCACGGCAAGACGTTCAGTCACGAAAGATTCGCGGGACCCTCGTCGCCCGCTCTCAAGATCGAATTCGAGATTCATGGGACGAGTAACAAGGGGTTCGATGGCTCGCCACATCGTGCTATCGAGCAAGGCGCGTCCCAAGTTGGTGTGAATCACGGTGCCGGTGAGGTTAAACACTGGGCGATAACCGCTGCTGCCGAACTGTTGTGCGAGCGCGTCGGCGTAACCCGCAGCGCGAGTCGACCATTCAGGAATGTCCTGGCCTGCACGCAGCACCGCTTGCAGTTCACGTAATGCCGACTTGATGGTCTCCTGGCCATGTGAAGCGAGAAGCATGGCGAGTTCAGGTGCTGCCATGAGCCGTTCGATGGAAGGCAGGTCGCGTTTGCTAAAGGAACTCATGGTTCTTGGATGGGTGTTACCTGGGTCGACGGGTCGATTGTAGCGTGACAGACTCGGGCTGACGTGGAGGATTCGGAGCACATCATGCGCAAAACACTCCCAAACACCGGCTTATCGTGGGCAACACTGCAATCAGAGCTGATACAAGCCGGTTCACGGGATGTGAAATGGCGTGAAGGCCGTGCAGCGGTCTATGTCTTCAATAGCGGCGAAGACGTGATGCAGGTGGCCCACGATGCCTACGGCATGTTCATCGCCGAGAACGGCCTCGGACCTGCAGCCTTTCCAAGCCTCAAGCGCATGGAGCAGGAGGTCATCGAGATTGCACTCTCGTTGCAGCAGGCGCCTGAAGGCGCAATGGGAAGCATGACCTCGGGTGGTACCGAGAGCATTCTGCTGGCGATGAAGTCCTGTCGTGACTGGAGCCAACAACATCGCCCCGTACTCGGCAAACCCAAAGTCGTCGTGCCTTATTCCGCGCACCCAGCCTTTAACAAAGGCGCGCACTTGATGGGCCTTGAGATCGTGCGTATGCCGCTCCGAACGGACTTCACAGCGGACGTTACTGCGATGGCTGAGGCGATCGACAGTCGCACCGTCATGGTGGTGGGTTCCGCGCCTTGTTTTCCCTATGGCGTCATCGATCCGATTCCTGAGTTATCGAAGCTCGCCGCGGACCGTGGACTCTGGTTGCATGTGGATGCATGCGTGGGGGGATATCTCTCGCCATTCATGCGATGTGTCCGGGAAGAGCGACAGTTGCCACCGCTGACCTCTTGGGACTTCTCAAACACCGGGGTGAGCTCGATGTCACTCGATCTGCATAAATACGGTTATGCCGCGAAAGGAGCGAGCACGGTGCTCTATCGTGACAAGTCAATGCACGATGCGCAGATCTTTGACTTTGCTGACTGGCCCTGTGAGCGCATGACCACACCGACCTTTGCGGGTACACGGCCAGGCGGTGCGATTGCAGCGGCCTGGGCGGTGCTGCATTACCTCGGGTTTGAGGGCTATCTTGATCGTGCACGACGCATCGATGCGGTGCGGGAGCGGATTGGTGATTTTTGTAAGGACAACGGGCTCAGTGTGCACGGTGATCCACAACTGTCGATCATCGCCTTCGGTGATCCGTCCGGAGACATTCTCGCGGCGGGTGAGGGGTTGTACAAAGCGGGCTGGTTCTCCAGTCGCGTCCGTAAGCCCGATGGCATCCAGGTGATGCTCTCACCTCAGCATGACAAGGTGGTCGACACGTATCTTGATGAAGTCATGCGGCAAGTTCAGCGCGTTCGCGTACAGGGAACACGCAGTTCAGGTGACGTGCGTTATAGCTGATCCCAGTGGTCGTGCCGCTCGCGCCGCTCGGCGCGGTAGTTGGTGATTTCGAGCTTGAGACCATCGGGGTCGGTGAAAAACGTCGCCACGTAGTCCGGGGCGTAGTCCGGGTAGAGCCTGGGTGGGCTTGCGGCGATGCCGGCTGAATTCAGTTCCTTTGCAGCGGTTTCCACGTCTTCGGCAAAATTCACCCGAAAGCAGAGATGGTGTAACCCCGCCGTGTCCGGCGCGGCGCCTCCCCGTTTTGCCGGGCGCAGGACGTAGCCGAAGTGGCGGTTGTAGTACTGAACGTGCGGGTCGCCGTTCAACACAAACCGGTTGGAACGGAAGCCGAGAACCCGGAAAACGCGGTCGTAAAATGCAGTAGATCGCTCCATATCGGTCACGGCGACGTAAATATGATCGATACCGATAACTTCAAGCATCGTCTAACTCTCTGATAAATATGAAGATAGAAGCGTTTTATAAGACCATTGGTTATAAAAAATGACTTCCTTTAAAACCAATTCATCCTAGACATTAATCGATTAAACCGATCTGACCGCGGTAAGCGAGAGGGTCGAGAATCGAAGCAACGGGAGGGAGAGGGGAACCTCACCTCTTCGGCCCAGAGAATGGGTAGAGAGTAGGTAAACGTAGCAGGGGAATCGGGGATGGCAAAGAACGATGTGCGGGGCGGACTGAAGTCGGTGCTGACACCGAATGAAGTTGCTGACCTGCTCATGGTTTCGCCGATCACCGTGCGGCAGTGGGCGCAGAAAGGACTGATCGAAGCGCTTGCGACCGCGGGTGGACACCGCCGGTTCACGCTGGATGCGGTACGAAAGTTTGCGAAGGAACGTGGACTTAAGCTGCCTGATCTACCAGCCGTTGAACACTCTCTGCTGATCGTTGATGACGATCGCCAGCTCAACCAGTTCCTGGTGGCTTTGTTCACCACAGAGATTCCCGGCCTCACGGTGTACTCCGCCGAGGATGGATTTGAAGCCGGTCGACTGGTCGCACTCAACAATCCCGAAGTGGTGCTGCTCGATGTGATGATGCCAGGTATCGACGGTGTCGATGTTTGCCGGCGCATCAAGTCGTCTCCCAAGACCGCCCACGTCCGAGTCGTGGGCATGACAGGATTTCATACACCGGAAGCGGTTAGCCGCATGCATTCCGCGGGTGCTGAAACGCTGTTGAAAAAACCGTCCAACAACGCCGATGTACTCGCCGCATGCGGGTTCACCCAGCACGAGGCTGGTTGAAGATCGAATCCGAAGGTCAACGATAGGAGCAGACATGCACGCACAAGCCAGTTTTAAAGACGCCTAAGAAGATGTGAGCCCGATGGACCTTGGTGTAGTCGCCGAGGCGGATGAGAACACGGAATTCGAAGAAGCCGTGGCCGCGAATAGCGATGCGGATCGTGACTACGGAGATGCCACCGATACTTACCTCGGAGAAATCGGCAAAGCGAAGCTGCTCACCGCCGACGAAGAAAAGTCGCTGGCGCGCAAAGTTCAGAAAGGCGATATGCGTGCCCGGGGCCAGATGATCGAAAGTAATCTGCGCCTGGTGGTGAAGATTGCACGGCGCTATCTCAATCGAGGGCTGTCACTGCTCGATCTGATCGAAGAAGGCAATCTCGGCTTGATCCGCGCGGTAGAGAAGTTTGATCCTACCAAGGGTTTTCGCTTCTCCACCTACGCCACGTGGTGGATC
>SYFY01000201.1 GCA_005799745.1 Gammaproteobacteria bacterium | reverse complement strand
GAAGTCGCGCGGCACCTTCATCGAGGCCAGCACGTACCTTAAATTCCTGCGCCCCGAGTACCTGCGTTATTACTACGCGGCGAAACTTAACGGCACGGTCGATGACATCGACATCAACCTCGATGACTTCGTGCTGCGGGTGAACTCGGACCTTGTCGGCAAACTCGTCAACATCGCCAGTCGCTGTGCCGGGTTCATTACTAAACAGTTTGACGGGATGCTCGCTGATCGATTGGCTGAACCTGCTCTGCATGAAGAATTCGCTGCAGCCAGTGAGCGCATTGCGGCGTGTTACGAGTCCGATGACAGTGCTCGCGCCGTCCGGGAAATCATGGCTCTCGCCGACAAAGCGAATCAGTATGTAGCCAACGCGGCGCCGTGGACGCTGGCGAA
This sequence comes from Gammaproteobacteria bacterium, assembly GCA_005799745.1. GTDB lineage: Bacteria > Pseudomonadota > Gammaproteobacteria > Pseudomonadales > Azotimanducaceae > SYFY01. The sequence continues at coordinate 5,653 of SYFY01000201.1, read as the reverse complement.
AGATCCGACGAAAACAGCCGATGTCCAACTCGTGTGTACACAAGGGTTGAATCTGTTTCGGCAACTGCTTGTGTGGATTCGCCCGGTGCTTCCGCATATCGCAGCAGAGGCAGAGAGGTTCCTGAACGTCCGCCCGCTCAACTGGGCAGACGCTGCAACTCCGCTGCTCGACACCCGCATCAATACCTACAAGCCACTGCTGACCCGACTCGAGCGCGCGACGATTGATGCCATGGTCGAAGCGTCACGAGCGCCGGATGCTTCGGGCGCTACGACCGATACCAACAGTGCTGTTGAACCCAAAGCCGCCGGAAAAAAGGAAGCGGACGTGAACGTACCGGCCACGATCTCTATCGATGAATTCCAGAAAGTCAGCCTCAAAGTGGCCAAGGTCCTCTCCGCCAAAGCCGTGGAGGGTGCTGACAAATTGCTGGAGCTGCGTCTCGACGTGGGTGATCACGAACGTACCGTCTTTTCCGGGATCAAGAGTGCATACAACCCTGAAGCCCTCGTGGGCCGGCTGGTTGTGGTGGTCGCGAACCTCGCGCCACGCAAGATGCGTTTTGGTATGTCCGAAGGCATGGTGCTGGCAGCAGGACCCGGTGGCAGTGACATCTTTCTGATCGCACCCGACAGTGGTGCGGTACCTGGCATGGACGTCATGTAGTTCATGCGGACCTTGGGTTAAGAAGGTCAGCGTGTGAGCGAGCCGCTTTCGCTGCTGCTGGGGGCGCTGCTCGTCAACAACTTCGTACTGGCCCAGTTCCTCGGACTCTGTCCTTTTTTCGGCACAACACGTGAGTTTGACACCGCCTGGGCGATGGGTCTTGCCACGGCCTTTGTGTTGTCGCTGTCGGCTACGTTGTGTCACCTGCTCAACACGCTGGTACTGGCTCCTTACGACCTCGAGTACCTTCGGCTGATTCTCTTCATCGTGCTCGTCGCCGGCACGGTGCAGTTCACGGAGGTCTACATTCGCGCCACATCGCGGCTGCTTTATCAGCTGCTCGGGCTTTATCTGCCGCTGATCACCACCAATTGCGCGGTGCTCGGCGTCGCTTTGTTGTCCATCGATCAGGAACTTTCGCTGGTCGAAACGCTGATCCAATCCGTGGGTGCAGCAGCCGGGTTTTCGCTGGTGCTGGTGCTCTTCGCTGCCTTGCGTGAACGTCTCGACGCGCTCAACGTTCCAGAAGCCATGCGCGGCACACCCATATTGCTGATCAGTGCTGGCCTCATGAGCCTTGCCTTTCTCGGCTTCGCGGGGCTCGACCGATGACAGCGCTTATCGCGTCCATCGCGCTCGTGGGATTGATCGGACTCATTCTCGCCTTTGCTCTGAAGCGATGGCCATCGAGCGACAACGACCTCGTCTTGCAAGTTAACGCTCTACTGCCACAAACACAGTGCGCGCAGTGTGGATATCCCGGATGTTTGCCGTACGCCCGGGCCATCGTCGAGAACAAAGTTCGGCTCGATCAATGCCCACCCGGTGGAGCTCAGACCCATTCGGCGTTGGTGCGTTTGTTACCTGATCATCCTGCCGGAAGCGCGCCTCCGGAGCCTGCGGCTGCCATCGCGTTGATCGACGAGGCGCGCTGCATCGGCTGTTATCTGTGTATTCCAGTGTGTCCGGTGGATGCCATTGTCGGTGCGAAGGGTTTCATGCACACGGTACTGACAAAGGAGTGCACGGGCTGCGGATTATGTGTACCGACTTGTCCAGTGGATTGTATCGCCATGGAAACGGTACCGACGCGATGATCCCGCGAGCAACTGTACCCGCAGCGCTGCACTACACGAGACGAGCCGATTCACGATGGGTGGTCGCTCTGGGCGATGAGGTCAGTCGTGGCAGTGTGCTGGCGAGTGGGATGTGTTTTGAACACGCCGCTGCCGGCGGTGTGGTCGTTCATGTTGATCACCAGCGTATTGTCATTCGTACGCGCCATGACCACCGGCAAGAACTCCTCGACCCTATTGACCCCCGGGATCCTGCGAATCGTCAGGCTGTTCTCAGGCGTATTCAGGAAGCGGGCATCGTGGGGCTTGGTGGAGGTGGATTTCCGACACATCTCAAACTGCTCGCTGCGGCACGAGGTAACGTGCAGACGCTCATCGTCAACGCGGTCGAGTGTGAACCGGGCATCCACTGTGACGCCGAATTGATTCAGCATGAACTGCCAGTGATCCTCGAAGGCATCGATGTCGTACGAAACCTCCTCGGGGTGACGGAAACGTATATCGGCTGCTCGCGCTCTACCTTCTTCGAACTTCCGGCCGCTACCACTGAGCTGATCGAACCGGTAGAACCCACGGACGGGGCCGAGCGTTATCTGGTTTCCCGATTGACAGGAACAGACTTACCGATGGGCGTGCGCCCAGTGGACAGCGGCAGCATTGTGCTCAATGTCGGGACACTGCACGCCATCGCCCGTGCGATGGCCGGCGAGGCGTTGATCGAACGTGTAGCCACGGTGTTCGGCGAAAACTTGCGCGTATTGATCGGCTCGCCACTTAAACACTTCGGTGCGGGTGAACACTTTCGAGTGGGTGGTGAGCTCTCGGGTCAAGTGGTGGGAGCCGACGCGGCGATCACCAAGGAAACCAACGCTGTTGCCGTATCCGGGCAGTTCAAGAACCTGCCGTGTATTCGTTGTGGCGCGTGTGACACGGTTTGCCCGGAGAAGCTGCCGGTGGCGAGTCTCGTAGGCATCTCTTCCAGCGAGGGTGTGTTGAACCACGCTGCCCTGGGTTGTATCTCCTGCGGTCTGTGTAATCCCGTTTGCCCGAGTGACATCGACGTGGCTGGCACGATTCGAAACATGAAACAGGTTCGACAACACGAGCTCACTCGTGCGTCGGCTGCACAACGATCATTGGAACGATCAACGCAACACGAAGGACGTCGTCTCGTGCAGGAAGCTGCACAAGCAGAACGGCGCGCAGAGCGACTCGCCAAACTACAGGCTGCGGAAGCTGCTCCCCCGGTTGATCCCCGTGCGTGAACACATGACCACGGCGGTCATCATGCGTGACGTCAGTCTGGCCTTGTTACCGGGTCTTGCGATCTTCGCGGTGACCTATGGCCCACGAGTCTTCCTCCATTTGGCGACCGCTTGTGCCATGGCAGTGATTGCAGAGATCGCCTGTTTGCGGTTTCGTGGAATCACCTGGACTGAGGCTGCCTCACAACCCAAAGATGGCAGCGCGTTGGTGACAGCGCTCTTGATCGCCGCCGCCGTACCACCCGCAGCCTCGCCTCTGATTACAGGTCTTGCCGCGCTCTTCGCGATTGGACTTGGCAAACACGCGTTCGGTGGTCTCGGACAAAACCTCTTTAACCCCGCCATGGTGGGATACACAGTCGTTCTCGTGAGTTTTCCTGCAGCGTTTGCTCTGTGGCCGGCAGGTCTCGATGGTGCCACCGGCGCAACGATGCTCGATGTGTTTAAACATGATGACGGCCGGACTCTCGCAGAGCTGGCTGGTCACCCTGCTCTTGGCGAAATCGGCGCCGCAGGTTTCGAAGATGCCGCGATCGGCTATCTGGTTGGCGGATTGTTCCTGCTGTGGCGTGGCCACATCGCCTGGCGAATTCCCGTCGGTGTGTTGCTCGTGGTGGCGCTGATCACGGTTTTCCTTTGGGATGGTGGCGGTTCACAGAGTCTCGGCACACCGCTGCAACAGTGGTTCACCGGTGGTCTCATGCTCGCGGCTTTTTTCGTGGCGACCGATCCTGTGACCCACCCTCGTTCACGCCGAGGTCAGTGGGCGTTTGGTGCGATGGTAGGCGCCATCATCATGGCCATTCGCGCCGGGGGGAGTTATCCCGACGGCATCGCCTTTGCCATCCTGCTCGGGAACGCGGTGACGCCCTGGCTCGATCGGCGGTTTCCGTGAGCACCGCAATGACCAACAATATCGTGAAGGGGCTGGCTGTGTTGCTGGGTTTGACCGCATTGATCGTTGGCGCACTTGCGTGGGTTTACGACGCGACGCGGGAGCGGATCGACACGAACCGCAACCAGGCATTCTGGAAAGAAGCCGAGTCACTGGCCAACGACACAACGCTGCGCGATTACCTGGAGCGACCAACTCTGACGTCGTCGGTCCGACTGCAGGATGATCGACGCCTCGGACTGGCACGCACCACCGGATATGGAGGTTCCATCGACCTCATGATCCTTCTGAATGCAGATGGGTCCATCGCCGGTGTACGTACACTCCGACACGCTGAAACGCCGGGCATCGGTGACTTCATCGACGGCGACACCCCTATCGATGGCAACACGCCTATCAATGGCAACACGCCATGGATGCGCCAGTTCCGTGGACTTGATGCGACCGACCTCCCTGACATCGATGGCCGCACCGGTGCCACCATCACCGTCGATGCTATTCGTCAGGGTGTAAAAACTTTCGTCGAAAATTCCGGAGGATCGGCGTGACCACAACAACGGCTGTACTAAGCGCCGGAATCATTGAGCGCAATCCCGCGTGGGTGCAGATGTTAGGTCTGTGCCCTCTGCTTGCGGTTTCCACCAGCGTCGTGAGCGCCGTCGGACTGTCGCTTGCGTCGGCATTTGTCCTGCTGTCGAGCGCGCTCCTGATTTCCTCTCTGCGCCGTCTGATTCCAGACTTCGCTCGATTGCCGGCGTTCATGTTGATCATCGCCGGATCGACGACGCTGATCGTGATTCTGCTCGAAGCCTATGCCTTTGATCTCTATAGCCGCATTGCCTTATTTGTACAGATTATCGTCACTAACTGCGTGATTCTGGGGCGCGCTGAAGCCTATGCCAGTCGGCAACCCCTTCACCTCGCAGTGCTGGACGCAGCAGGCACCGCCCTTGGATTCGCCATTGCCTTGGTAGCGCTTGGTGCAGCTCGAGAGGTGATCGGCGCTGGAACACTCTTTGCGCGGATGGACTCCCTCTTTGGTCCGGACGCGGCCTCCTGGGTGATCACAGTCCTTCCAGAATCTACCCGTCTCTTGATCGCGATCCTGCCGCCGGGCGCATTCATCATGGCGGGGCTGTTGCTCGCATTGGCGCAGCACATCAGCCGAAGTCGAGCGACTCGCAATGGAAAGGTCCCTCATGCAACCTGATGACATCACAACACTCTTCACTCGACTGCGCGCGGCGATGCCTGCTCCCACCACGGAGCTCGAATACGAGTCACCCTTTCAACTGCTGGTCGCGGTCATGTTGTCGGCGCAAGCCACCGACGTGAGTGTGAACAAGGCCACGCGGCCCCTCTTCGCGAAGTACAAGGGCGCCGCAGATTTGAAACGTCTCGGTGTCAGACGCCTCAAGAGTTATATCCGCACCATCGGCCTCTATAACACCAAGGCTGAGAACGTGATTCGTACGTGCGCCATTCTTGTGGAGCAATACGATGGAGACGTCCCCCGAGATCGTGAGTCACTGGAGGCCCTTCCGGGTGTCGGACGCAAGACTGCGAATGTGGTGCTTAATACAGCGTTTGGTGAACCCACCATCGCTGTCGATACCCACATCTTTCGAGTATCCAACCGCACGGGTCTTGCGCCAGGCATAGACGTCCGCATCGTTGAAAATGGACTACTGGCCGCCGTACCTGATGAATTCAAGAAGGATGCACATCATTGGCTTATCCTGCATGGGCG